>JALGVE010000138.1 GCA_029820045.1 Candidatus Zipacnadia bacterium
CATGCGCCCTGCGCCCTGGCGGATCTCTGCGCGCATTCTCCGGAGCCCGTCACGCGTGCGCACCGTCGTCTCCACAATTCCCCCCACGGTCACGTCATGACGCGCCTTGGCGGCCCGCTCCATCACCCGCAGCGCCTCCGGGTCCGACCTCAGCGCCCGTAGGTGATGCGCAAGCACGATGCCACCAGCGACCAGCGCTACGACCGCGATCGCCACCAGCATCTTCCAGCGGCCCCTCACCATCGGGCTCCCTCCTCCCCATTCCCCAGGCTGGCAAACATCATGCCCAGGGCCGCGTCATCCGCGAGCGGCTGTTCCCATTGCGCGATAATCTGCTGCTGCTGGTACTCGGAGGCGAGCGACTCGGAGGAAGGCTCAGTCGCCGGCGGCCTCAACGCCATCCACGCGAGACCGAGGATGATCACGAGCAGAGCAACGCCCCCCGCAAGCGCAGGCTGCCAGTGCACCGCGAGCGTATCCCACGACCACGCCCGCCGTGGCCGCAGCCGCTCTCGAACGCCGGGCCACAGGTCATGCGGCGGGGAGACGGCCTCGGCCGGCGCGAGCAGCTCCGCCGTCCGCTCCAGCGCTTGCAGTTCGGCTCGGCAGTCGGCACACTCTGCTAGATGCTTCGCGATGGCGGCCGCCTCGGCGTCGTCGAGCGCCCCCAACTGATACTCCGCCAGCTTCTCTCTCACCTGTTTGCAGCGCACCTGTCAGCCCTCCTGCTCCTCAACGAAACGCGCCAGCCTCCGTCGCAGCGCCTTCCTGCCTCTTGCGAGCCGCGATACCACCGTGCCTTTCGGCAAGCCCATCTCCTCAGCTATCTCGTCAACCGGTTTGTCTTCCAGGTGGTACATCGCCACGACGGTGCGCTGATGCTCGGGAAGCTCCAGCACCGCCTGCCGCACGGCCTGCCCCCGCTCGCGCCTCGCAACTGCATCCGGCGGGCTTTCGCCGTTGCTGCGGATGGGCGCCCCCTCGTCCAGAGGGTCGTTTTCCCGCGCCTTGCGGAAATGATCCCGCACGAGATTGATAGCCATCGCGCGTACCCAGCCCGCGAAGGCGCTGGGATCGCGCAGTCGGCGCAGGTTTTCCCATGCTCTCACAAACGTGTCCTGCGTCACGTCGGCAGCGACCTCCGGCTCGCGCACGAAATGCAGGGCCAGCGAGTATATCGCACCATAGTGCGCACGAAAAAGCGCCTCAAACGCTCGTTCGTCACCTCGCTGGGCCGCCTGCACCTGCTGGGCGATGGCCTGCGTCTCAGTCATTGCTATCCGGCGCTTTCACTGCCTATGACGCCGACGGGCACTTCATGATTCCGCTGTTTGACGCCGTTGCAAGGGATTCCTTCTGCGAGGCGCCGCACACACCACCGCGTAGGTCGGGCCTCCAGCCCGACCTACCGATGACGTTCTTTCCGGGCGACCGAACACACCAGTAGTTCGGAGAGACACCGCTACAGCCCGTACTCGCGTCGGCGATGAAGCAGATAGAGGAAGAAAGGCGCGCCGAGGACGGAGGTGATGATGCCGACGGGGATCTCGGTAGGCGCCGCCGCCGTGCGCGCCACCAAGTCGGCCAGCGCCAGCAGCACTCCGCCTGCAATCGCCGCGGCGGGCAGCAGCACCCGATGATCCGGCCCTGTGATGATGCGCATCACATGCGGGACGATGAGGCCTACGAAGCCGATGACGCCGCTGACCGCCACCGCCGCCGCCGCCAGCAGCGAGGAGAAGGTCAGCAGCAGCAGCTTCACACGCTCCACATCAAGGCCGAGATAGTGCGCGGTCTCGTCGCCCAGCAGCAGCACATTCAGGTCGCGCCCGAACAGGTATATCGCCGCTCCCGCGAGTACCACGTAAGGCAGGATCATCTGAACGTGCGTCCAACTCCTGCCGGCGACGCTCCCCAGCATCCAGTAGACGACGCGGTCGAGGTCCAGGTGCTGCGGGTCCTGCCCGGTGACCAGCAACAGCGACGCCAGCGCAGAGCACATCGAACCCATGGCGATGCCGGTCAGCAGCAGCACGCCCACCGGTGTGCGACCGCCCCGCCTGGACAGCACATAGACCAGCGCAGTGACTGCCAGCGCGCTGATGAACGCGACCACCGGGATAGCGCTCAGGCCCATGACATAGAACTGCAGGCCGAACATGATGGCGATGGTGGCTCCTAGCGCGGCCCCCGAGGAGACGCCGATGATCGAGGGCGCAGCCATCGGGTTCTGAAAGAACGCCTGCATGACCACGCCGGCCACGGCCAGCGCACCGCCCACCAGCAGGGCCAGCACCGTGCGCGGCAGGCGCAGCTCGAAGATGATGGTCGCCTGAGTCTGCGACAGGCCCGGATCAAGCGAGCTCAGACCGGGCAATCGACTCAGGATCTCCCAGCCGACCTGCGCAGGCGGGATCTTAGCCGCGCCCATGCTCAGCGAGGCTATCATCGTAGCCACCAGCAGAGCCGCAAGCGCGACAAAGACCAGGAGCGGGCGCCGCCTCATGGGTCGGCCTCCGTTCCGGCGTCGTGGCCCTGCGTGCGCTCGGACAGCAGCGTGACGCGCGGATGCCCGCCAGGCCCTTGGTCCACAACAACCCGACAGCCGTAGACTCCCTGAATGCGCTCTTCCGTCAGCACCTGCTCCGGCGGGCCATCAGTGACGTAGCGGCCGCCGCTCAGGAGCACCAGCCGCTCGCAGTACTCGGAGGCGAGGTTCAGATCATGCGAGACGCACAAAATGCTGCGACCCTCTTCGGCATTGAGCCGCGCGAGCAGGTCGAAAATCTGCGCCTGGTGGTTGATGTCGAGGAAGGCCACCGGCTCGTCCAGGAGCATGATCGGGCTTTCCTGGGCCAGCCCGCGCGCAATGACGACGCGCTGCAGCTCGCCGCCGGACAGCTCAGTTGCGGGCCGGTCGGCGAAGGCGGCGGTCTCGGTGAGCTCCAGCGCGCGCCTCACCGCCTCGCGGTCAACGGCTCTTTCGCCCTGAAGCCTGCCCAGGTGCGGCGTCCGGCCCATCTGCACGATCTCACGAACCGTGAACTCAAACGGCGCTGGCGCCATCTGCGGAACGACCGCCAGCCGCCGCGCGACCTCGCGCCGCGGATAGCTGCGCAGGGAGCGGCCCTCCAGGACCACATCTCCCTCAAGCGGGCGTAACACACCCGTCAGGCCGCGCAGCAAGGTCGTCTTCCCCGAGCCGTTGGGGCCGATGAGGCCCACGAACTCCCCGCGAGCGAGCCGCAGGTTGATGCCCTCCAGCACGACGCCCCCGTCATAGCCACAGGTCAGGCCACGCGTCTCCAGGACGACATCCCTGATCCGGGCGTCACTCACTCCTGGCCGCCCCCGGTGCTCGGAGATCGGGCTTCCAGCCCGGCGCGCTCGCCACCGCCACCGTCCTGAGCGTGAAAGATGTCTGCCATGGCCTCCAGACCGTCAAGCAGCCGCGGCCCGACCCGCAGGAGGATGTCCGGGTCCAGGTTGTACACTCGCCCCTGCTTAACAGCGCTCAGGTCCCGCCAGCCGGGCTTCCGCTTCATTTGCTTGAGCAGGTCGCCCTCGGCCTGCGTGTGACCGCCCATCGCCGTGATAATCAGGTCCGGGTCCAGCTCAATTACCTTTTCCAGCGAGTATTGCGGCCACGGGCGATTGACCTTTTCCCCACCCTCACCCACGACGTTCTGCCCACCGGCGAGCTCAATGAGATCGTGCGCGAACGAGCCCGGCCCGGCGACGAACACCGGTTCCGTTGATATGACCAGCAGAACGCGCGGTCGGCCCGCTTGCTCTACCCGCGCCCGGGCCTGTCGCTCGACCTCATCGCGGCGCGAGGTCATTTCATCTGCCAGCCGGCTGGCGGCTTCGTCGGCGCCCAGGGCCCTCCCGATCTGACGCACCATCTCGATGACCTGGGCCAGATTCCGCGGATCATGGGCGATCACGTTGATGCCTGCGTGGCGCAGGCTATCAATAGCATCCATGCCCACCCCACGCACAACGAGCACAAGGTCCGGCTGCAGAGAGAGCATCTTCTCCACGCTGGGCGTGCTGATATTGCCGACCTTCTCCTTCTCTGCGGCCTCCGGCGGATAGTCACAGAAGTCGCTGACTCCCACCAGACGCTCCTGCTCGCCTATCGCGAAGATGGTCTCAGTGATACCGGGAGCGATACTGATGATGCGCTGCGGTGGCGCTGTGAGCGTCACCTCGTGCTCGAGGGCGTCGGTGAAGGTCCGGGGCCAGGCGCCCTCACGGGCGACCTCCGGCAGCGCACTTGAGGCATCAAGCTTAGGGTTGATACCGGTCTGCTCGGGGCATCCCGCCAGCAGGCCGCTGAGAAGGCCTGCCAGCGCCAGCAACGCAGCCCGGCGGATCTCTGTGTGGCTTAACATCAGCGAATCCCTCGCTTCGATGCCGCGAGAGCGAGGCGGTCTCCGGGTACGCAACCGGCCCCGCCGTTCGCTCGGCGGGGCCGTCTACATTGCTCCTGAAGACGGTCACCGCCAGCCCTCGTGGCATGACACGTCGCGGACCGCGGCGCGGTCTCCTGGCTTCCGGGCCTGTCTCAACTCGCGCCTTCCCATCCCGTCCTGCGGGCCTTCCTCCGCTGAAGCTAGGCTTCGGGCGGCGAAGGCGGGACAGTGGCGGTGTGCGAGCCGCATCCCGGTAACAGTTGCGGGGCAGCGACGGATTCTCACCGTCTTCCCACGCCCATCCCCTTGCGGCGAGGACGGGCGCATCTCCGCGGTCGCTCTTATTCGGTTTGCACAGACAATATCACACATTCCGCTCACACGCAAGCAACTTGCCTGCATCATCAGGAGCATCGTTTTTAGCCGGCTAGAAACCTGGCCGAAAAGTGGTGGGGGTTAAAGGTGTAATTGGGTGGGGGTGGAATCTAGGGTGGGTGCCATCGCCGTAGGCAGGAGAGCCCGCCAATCATGATGAGCCAT
>JALGVE010000030.1 GCA_029820045.1 Candidatus Zipacnadia bacterium
GGCAACGTCCGGCAGGACTGAAGTCCTGCCCTCCGTACGGCACCGCTTTGCTAGCCGCCGTGCCCCGCCCTACACTACTCACAAGCCGACTTACTCTAAAACCGATGCTCCTGGGGCGGACCGCAGGAACCTTTGAACTTCCCAGGCCGTTGTGTTATACTGAACCCAGACAGCAAACGAGGCCCTGACCCCCTGAGTAGCACAAGAAAGGGGCGCTTTCTTTTGTACAAGCAGCGACTAGCAGCCATCATCATTGTCGGCGTTGTCATTGGCCTTGCCGGGTGCAGCAACAGCCCGGTGGCGATAGTCAATGGCGTGCGGATCACTCAGGGCGAGTTCAACTCGCGTTTGGTGCAGAACTACGGTCGTGATACTCTCAGGGAGATGATAGACCGCCAGCTCATCAAGCAGATGGCGGACGAGGCGGGCATAACCGTCACGGATGAGGAACTCGACAAGGAAGTGGAGCAGACCAAGGCCCAGTTCCCATCCCCGGAGCAGTTCCAGCGGTGGCTGGAAAGCAGAGACATGAACGAGGACGAATGGCGCGAAGCCCTGAAGATAGCGATAGTGGCGCGCAAGCTCGCGCTCAAGGACGTCAAGTACGACGAGGCGGAGCTCAAGGCGTTCTTCGAGCAGCACAAGGACAGGTACGCCCTTCCCACGCGCGTGTCAATCAGCGAGATCGTGGTCGGCACTAAGAAGGAGGCCGAGGAGGTGCTGGCGCAGCTCAAAAAGGAGCCGGCCAAGTTCGCCGACCTGGCGCGTGTCTACTCGCAGGCCCCCTATACCCGCGCGCGTGGTGGCAAGCGGCCGGAGAACATGCCTCTCGAGCGCGTGACGCCGGAAGCGATCCGCAAGGCCGCCGCCGAGCTGGCGATCGGACAGATCAGCGCCCCGATAGCAGGCGAGGGCCAGTGGTACATTATCAAGATTGACCAGCGCCAACCCGCTCGCAAGGCGAGCTGGCAGAAGGACAAGGACCGGGTCAAGCGCGACTACGAGGCCGCGAACGCGAAGCCCCTGGGGCAATTGCTCCAGGACGCCGTAAAGAAAGCCAACGTCCAGATCGTGGACCCGCGCTTCCAGGCACTCAACGAGATATACACCCCTGTGCCGGAGAAGATCCCCACGTTCGGGCCGCACGGTCCGGAAGGCGAGAAGGGCGCCCAGAAGAAGCCTGCTGAGTCGGCGCCGGCCGCTGAGGCTGGCAAGGGTAAGCCCGCCGAACAGCGCCAGCCTCCGGCGGGGAAGCACTAGCACCGCCAACAGATAGTCCGCTGCGACCGGCGGAGCACAAGAGCAGAGAAATGTGGGTGAGCGGCCAGAGCCGCCGCAGATGGAGCAGTTTGACGAGTTGGTACGGGTGATGGCGCAACTGAGAGCGCCCGAGGGATGTCCTTGGGATGCCGAACAGACCCACCAGTCGCTGCGACCCTATCTCCTCGAGGAGACCTACGAGGCGGTCGAGGCCATAGACGACGAGGACTGGTCTCGGCTGCGTGATGAGTTGGGCGATGTGTTGCTCCAGGTTGTATTCCACGCTCAACTAGCCGCCGAGCGCGGCGAGTTCACCATCGAGGATGTGGCTGCGGGCATCGTGGAGAAGCTTTACCGACGCCACCCGCATGTGTTCGGGGATGCCAAGGTGGCTGATAGCGCGGAGGTCCTGAAGCGCTGGGAGGAGTTGAAGCACGAGGAGGAGGGCTACACGGATCGCGAGTCGGCCCTGGACGGCGTCCCGCGCGCAATGCCGGCCGTGCCCCGAGCGCTGAAGATACAGAGCCGAGCCTCGAAGGTTGGCTTTGACTGGCAAGATGAGAGCGGACCACGGGCAAAGGTGCACGAGGAGATCACCGAGCTGGAGCAGGCGAGCGAGGAGGAGGTCGAAGCCGAGTTCGGTGACGTGCTCTTCGCCCTCGTGAACCTGGCCCGCTTCCTAAAGGTGGACCCCGAGAGCGCGCTGCGAGGGGCAAATGCCCGTTTCGAACGCCGTTTTCGGGCCATGGAACAGGCGGCGGGAGGAAGGGCCGGTCTGGCCCAGATGAGCCTGCAGGAGATGGACGAACTCTGGGAACAGGCTAAGTCGTCCACCTCCGCCAAGGCTGGGGGAGACAAGACCGGGGAGAACTCGGAAGAGCGTTGAGCATGAGGCTGGACAAGTTCCTGAAGTACTCGGGGATCGTCAAGCGGCGGGGAGTGGCTAAGAGAATCTGCGAAGAGGGCCTGGTGGAGGTGGAGGGACGCACCGCCAAGCCCAGCACCAAGGTCTCCGTGGGGGACCGGCTTCGAGTTCAGGTCGGCCTGCACATCAGCGACCACGAAGTGCTGGCAGTGCCTGAGCGCCAGGTTCCCAAGGCCGATCGCTCCAAGTACACAAAGCTGTTAGGCTCCGAACGTATTGACCCGCTCGAGGACCTCTGACGCAGCAGGGCGTCCGAAAAGGAGCGCGAGTTGCCTGGTGTTTGCTCTAGCAACTCACGCCGCCTTGGCAACGGGCCGGGGCGGCGAGCACGCGGCGCGACTGCCATACACCGGCTTGTAGGTCGGGCTTTCCAGCCCGACTCGCTTGACCCTCACCGCAACGACCGAGGAGTCGGGCTGGAAAGCCCGACCTACGAACGGCATCCTTTCTAGCAGCGTCACAGTTCACCTTTGCGGACAGGCTCGCAGCAGGGGCCACGGGTGGCGAGCTCCGACACACAACGCACAAGGCAGAGCGTACAGGTCACGCTCGCAGAGCGCCGAGGGCCTGTAGCTAGTATCCAAACGGGACAGGGAGGATCGTAAATGGCTTCCATGAAGCGCGTGTACCTCTTCAACGAGGATGCAAAACCAGTCATCGCCGAACTCAACCAGGACGGACGGGAACTCAAGGACCTGCTGGGCGGCAAAGGGGCAAACCTGGTACTCATGACTAACTCCGGGATCCCCGTTCCGCCCGGCTTCAGTATCAGCACCGAGGCCTGTATCGAGTACATCGAGAGCGGCGAGCAGATGCCTGAGGGGCTGGAAGACGAGGTTCTCGAGTATATGGGCAAGCTGGAGGAGTGGACCGGTAAGAAGTTCGGGGATGCAGACAACCCGCTGCTGGTCTCGGTGCGTTCGGGCGCCAAGTTCTCCATGCCCGGCATGATGGACACCGTGCTGAACCTGGGGATGAATGACCAGGTCGCCGAGGGCATGAGCAAGCTGAGCGGCGATGAATGGTTTACCTACGACGCCTACCGCCGTTTCATCATGATGTTCGGGGATGTTGTCAAAGGCGCGGACCGCGCGCTGTTCGAGGAGTGCCTCACCGAGGTCAAGCAGGAGGAGGGCGTGAAGGAGGACGTGGACGTCTCAGCCGAGGGCCTGAAGAAGGTCGTCGCGCGGGAGAAGGAGGTCTACCAGGACGTCGTCGGCGAGCCCTTCCCGACTGAGCCTAAGGACCAGCTCATGCAAGCCATTGACGCCGTCTTCGGCTCCTGGAACAACGACCGCGCCATCGCCTACCGTGAGATTCATCACATCCCGCATAGCTTGGGCACGGCCGTCAACGTCCAGACCATGGTCTTCGGTAACCTGGGCGATGACTCCGGCACAGGCGTTGCTTTCACCCGCAACCCGGCGACCGGCGAGAAGGAGATATACGGAGAGTTCCTCTTCAACGCTCAGGGCGAGGACGTCGTCGCCGGCATCCGCACGCCGCTGCCCATCAGCGAGCTAGAAGACCGCATGCCGGAGATCTACGAGCAGTTCGTCGGCATTTGTGAGAAGCTGGAGCAGTTCTACCACAACATGCAGGACATGGAGTTCACAATCGAGCAGGGCAAGCTGTGGATGCTGCAGACGCGTGACGGCAAGCGCACGGCGCAGGCGGCCATCAAGATCGCGGTGGACATGGTGGGGGAGGGCCTCGTCAGCGAGCAGGAGGCCGTCATGATGGTTGAGCCGGATCAACTCAACCAAGTGCTGCACCCGCAGTTCGATCCGACGGCCAAGCCGGAGCCAATCGCCACAGGTGTTGACGCCTCGCCCGGGGCGGCCACCGGCCAGGTCGTCTTCAACTCCCAGGACGCGGTGGCCTGGGCCGACAAGGGCGAGCGCGTCATTCTCGTTCGCCACGAGACCTCTCCGGAGGACATCCGCGGCATGGCCGCCGCCCAAGGCATTCTGACCACTACCGGCGGGAAGACCTCCCATGCGGCCATCGTCGGTCGGCAGATGGGCAGGCCGTGCGTCGTGGGCTGCGCCGCGATGGAACTCGACTATGAGGCCAGGCAGTTCGAGGTCGGCGACCTAGCCGTCAGTGAGGGCGACTGGATCTCCATTGACGGCGCCACCGGCGAGGTCATGCTCGGCGAGGTCGAGACCATGCCCTCTGACATCATCCGCGTGCTGGAGGGCGAACTCAACGCCGACGAGTCCCCGATGTACCAGATGTTCGCCAAGCTGATGAGCTGGGCCGATGAGACGCGCTCGCTGCGCGTGCTCACCAACGCTGACACTCCCCAGGACGCCTCCACAGCTCGCCGCCTCGGCGCGCAGGGGATCGGACTTACTCGCACCGAGCACATGTTCTTCGGCGAGGAGCGCCTGCTGAACTTCCAAAAGATGATCGTCGCCGAGAACGAGGAGGAGCGGCAGCCCGCGGCCGATGCCCTGCTGCCGTATCAGCGGGATGACTTCGAGGGGATCCTGCGGGCGATGGACGGCCTGCCGGTCATCATCCGCTTGCTGGACCCGCCGCTGCACGAGTTCCTTCCGGGGGATGAGGCCGGGCAGAAGCAGATCGCCGAGGAGACCGGCAAGAGCCTGCAAGACATTCAAGACAAGGTCCGCAGCCTGGAGGAGTTGAACCCGATGCTGGGCCACCGCGGCTGCCGGTTGGGCATCACCTGGCCGCTGGTCTCCCGTATGCAGGCGCTGGCCATCTTCCAGGCCGCCTGTAACCTGAAGAAAGAGGGGCTCGATCCCAAGCCGGAGGTAATGATCCCGCTGGTGACCACGAAAGGCGAGACCGCCATCCTCAAGCAGGTCATCGTCGAGGCCGCCGAGGAGGTCATGAAGGACACGGGGGTTGAGGTTGACTACAAGGTCGGCACCATGATCGAGACGCCGCGCGCAGCCGTGTGTGCTGATGAGATCGCCGAGGAGGCCGAGTTCTTCTCCTTCGGCACCAACGACCTGACGCAGATGACCTTCGGCTTCAGCCGCGACGACGCCGAGGGTAAGTTCCTGCCCGCATACATCGCGCAGCGCATCTTTGAGCAGAGCCCGTTCGCGGTCATTGACGAGCCCGGCGTCGGGGCGCTGGTGGCGATGGGCGTCGAGAAGGGGCGCGCCACCCGCCCGGACCTGGAGATCGGTATCTGTGGTGAGCATGGTGGCGACCCGACCTCAATTGACTTCTGCCATCGTGTCGGCCTCGACTACGTGAGCTGTTCGCCGCTGCGCGTGCCCATCGCGCGGTTGGCGGCGGCGCAGGCGCAGGTCAACAACTCGCGCTAGGCTTCCCTGTCAAAACCGCGGCTGCCTCGCGAATCGGCAGCACGTACAGTGTGACCGCGCGGCCGAGCACAAGTAGATCAGTGGGTCGGGCTTTCCAGCCCGACTCCGCTGACCACCGCGCAAGGCACTGACGAGTCGGGCTAGAAAGCCGGACCTACGAACAGCGTTCTTTCCCTCGTCCGGAACGCGGTGAGTGCCGCCTTGCGGCAGGCTGTCGTGGTCATTTGCTGTTGCTGCTAGCTGCCGCTAATCGTAATTGGCTGTCATCGGCAGCCTTCTTGGAGGTTGAGAGAATGACCAGCATCATATCTGTACATGGCAGAGAGATCCTCGATTCGCGCGGCAATCCGACCGTTGAGGTTGACGTGGAACTCGCCTGCGGCGCGCACGGACGGGCGGGAGTACCCTCCGGGGCTTCCACTGGTGAGCATGAGGCCGTCGAACTGCGCGATGCCGACGAGAGCCGCTACCAGGGCAAAGGTGTAACCAAGGCCGTGGACAACGTGAACAAGGTGATCAGCCCCGAGGTGGTGGGTCTCGACGCCACGCGCCAGCGTGAGCTCGATGAGACCATGATTGCCCTCGACGGCACCGAGAACAAGGGCAAGCTCGGGGCCAACGCGATCCTGGGCGTATCCCTGGCGGCCTGCAAGGCGGCCGCTGAGGCGTGCGAGCTGCCGCTTTATCAGTACCTCGGCGGCGTGAGCGCGCATGAGTTGCCGGTGCCCATGATGAACATCGTCAACGGCGGCAAGCACGCCGACAACAACGTGGACCTGCAGGAGTTCATGGTCATGCCGGTGGGGGCGCCCAGCTTCGCCGAAGCCCTGCGCTGGTGCGCAGAGACCTATCACGCGCTGAAGAAGGTGCTCAGCGACCGGGGCCTGAGCACCGCCGTCGGTGACGAGGGGGGCTTCGCGCCCGACCTGAGCTCCAACGAGGAGCCGTTGCAGGTCATCGTGGAGGCCATCGAGGCCGCCGGGTACACCCCCGGAGAGCAGATATACATTGCGCTCGACCCTGCGGCCAGCGAGTTCTTCGACGCCAGCAAAGGCAAGTACGTTCTCGCCTCCGAGGACCGGGAGCTAACCTCCGAGCAGATGATTGACTTCTACGCCGATTTGTGCGAGAGCTACCCGATCATCTCCCTCGAGGACGGCTTGGCCGAGGACGACTGGGAGGGCTGGCCGAAGCTCACCGCCCGGCTCGGCGACAAGATACAGATCGTGGGCGATGATCTGACTGTGACCAGCACCACGCGCCTGGCGCGGGCCATCGAGGTGCGCGCCATCAACTCGATCCTGATTAAGCTCAATCAGATCGGGACCCTGAGTGAGACACTCGACTGCATTGAGATGGCGAAGCACGCGAAGATGACCTGTGTCGTCTCCCACCGCAGCGGCGAGACCGATGATGCGACCATCGCCGATGTCGTGGTTGCCGCCAATATCGGGCAGATCAAGAGCGGCGCGCCCTGCCGCATTGACCGGCTCGCAAAGTACAATCAACTGCTGCGCATCGAGGAAGAGCTCGCCGAGAGCGGCAGCTATCCGGGGATGAACGCGTTTTACAATCTCGCGCAATAAGCGTATACTACTTGGCACAGCACGCGGCAGTTAACGCGAACGCAGCCCGGCACCCACCTCCGCTAGAGCTACGGCCGCCAGGCCGATTCCGGGACGAAACGTGAGGTGCCAACCGTGACACGCGACTACCGAGACCCCTACGACATAGGCACGCCGGGACAGAAGGCACTGGCGACGCGAAGGCGGATCGTCTACCTCGTCATCGTTGGACTCCTGCTGGCGGCGAGTGGCCAGAGGCTGATGCAGCCCCTGGTCCGCGGTTGGTACAGCTCCGTCGAGGTCCTCAGGCTCCAAAAGCAGATAGAGCAGACCCGGGCGGAGACACGTCTCCTGAACCAACAGGTGGCGGCCCTCGAGACCCCGGAGGGCAAGGACGTGGAGGCCAAGCGCCAGTTGCTACTTGGGCCGCCCGGCGAGATACTGATAGTTGTGCATCCCGAGAAGCAAGCCAGGCAGGTTGAGGCGCCGGTCGGCATCGGCGCGCGCATGCAAAGGTGGCTCACGACCGCAGGAGGGCGCGCGCTGGACAGCGTGCGCTTTGCCGTGCAAGTGCTGACCTACTGGCTCCTGGGGGACGCGGGCACCGACCTGCCCGGACCGGCGAGAGCCGAAGCACGGGAGGCCACCTGAGATAGTCGCCAGCCTTGGCGGAGCGCGCGGCCAGCACTCTCTTATCCGCAGAGATAGCTGGTCGCGTTTTCATGTACTCGCGTGGCTGACCGTGGCGCTTGCGGCGCTCGCAGCCGGCGGCTGCCAGCCCGAGTACCGCGACCGCGACCGCTGGCCGATGGTCGGCGCGAATCTGCCCCCCGTCGGTTTCTCGCTGGCGTGGCTGTCGCCGTCGAATCCCCGCGAGATACATGTGATGAGTGTCGCTGACCCCGCGACTGTCAGGCCTCCGGTGCGAGGCGCTGGCTGGGTCTCGGTGATAACTCCCCTCTATGACGAGCTTACGGTCTTCGGCCTGGAGGGCGGAGTGTCCATCTGGGGCACCGGCGAGCCCAGGTGGGGAACGAGGCGGCTGGACGGCGCGCCGTACCGAGTCCGTGCCGCGGCGGACGCCCCTCAGGCGCAACCCGGGGAGCTGCTCGCCCTCATCTGCGGGGGTGAGGCCCAGCCCCTGCCACGCGAGACCGACTCCCCGGACGAACCCGTCCCGTGGGTCATGGGCGCGACCCTGAAGCTCGCCACCTACGACTTCCGCCACGCAAGTCTGCGCGTGGGCAAGGTCGAGCTTGGCCCCGAACTGAACCCCTGGCGCGTCAAGTTCGGTCGCTTCGCCGGGGAGGACAACCTGCTGGTGTTCGTCTACCAGCGCTCGCCCTTTGACCGGGTCGCGCGGCGGCGCCCTTTCATCTACCGGCTCATCGAGGGCGAGGACCGCCTGCCGCACCTCCAGCCGCGCTGGCGCGGCACCTCCTTCTCACACCCCTTCGTGGATGCAACTTTCGGCGACTTCACAGGTGAAGGTGAGGGCGACATCGCGGCGCTGGAGGTCGGCCGCAAGGGTGGACGGCTTCTGACCGCTTATCGCTTTCAGGGCTTCGGCCTGGAGGGGCTGGCGGAGACGCTGGAACTGCCGGAGGTTGAGGACACGCTGGTCGCCGCTGATGTCTGTGGTGATGGGCGCGACGAGCTGCTGGTGCACGCGGGCGGCGAGGTCCTGGCATTTATCGCCTACGGCCTGGGAACCGGGGAGCCGCCGGAGTTGGTGGAGGTGGCGCGCGCTCCGGCGCCGGCGGCGGTGCTGGCGTGGGTGGCGCTGCCGCGAGGCGAGGCGGCGCCGGCCCGCATTGCCTGCCTGACGGCCGAGGGTCGAATACGTTTCGTGCAGCTACGCCCGGCATGAGGCGTTACGTGTCCCGCGAAAGGGCGCAGGTTACCGTCCCAGTCACAAGGGAAGAGTTCGTCGCTTGCACGCTGGCGGTTCTGACGGACTGTCGGGTTCTCCGCGCCGTGCGGCGCACCTCCGGCGTCGCCGCAGGTCAGAGACGAGCATCCCGCCCAGCGGGCGGGCTCAAGGATTCTGCGCCTGCCAGCGCGAATATGTCAGCGCGTGCAGAAGCTCGCATCACCTGGTCGCGCTCCAGGAGGCGTAAGAGACATGCGATGCCCCCTCGCGCTCGTCGGACTCGCGCTGGTCGCTACCCTCACCGCCGCGCCGGTCCAGGGCGCGGCATACGTTACAGTGGGCCGGCCGCAGACAACTAACATGGCCGGTGGTAAGCGGTTCGTGCAGACGGTCACCCTCGCCAACGAGATCGCCAGCTATACGCTCACCTATGACATCACTCAGGACCCTGAGAAGCCCGACGAGGTGTCCTCCGGGCAGTGGGCCTGGACCGTGGGATACATATCTCTGGGCATGACGGACCCGTCCAAGGCGAACTGGTACTACCAGGGCTTCTTCAACTGGCACTTCGATGACGAGAGCCTGTACAACCGCCCGGCTAAGCTGCGCGTGATACGTCAGTCGGGCGGGGATGGGATGATCGAGTATCTCTGGGATACCCCCACGGTCACGGCCTCTATCCGCTTCGCGATGGTTGGTGGCAGCGACAAGCTGCTGATGTTCGGCAGCTATCAGCCGAAGCAGCCAGTGACGCGGAGTTACCTTGAGTTCTCATGCTATCCCGCGTTCTTCCCGGAGCCCCGCGAGCGCTCGGTGACCACCGCTCTCGGCACGCGGCTGCCCGGCGAAGTTGTCCGGCTCGACCCAGCCCAGGAGCGCTGGATACTCTACGAGGACACGACCGAAGGCCGGCCCGGGGCGGGTTCGGCCGGGATGCTGATAGGTACCCCGAGCGCCTTCAGCTCCATCGAGGCGCCGGTGGGAACCTACGGGATCACGACGACGCTCGAACTCGCCCCCGACCAGCGCGAGTTCGCCCTCGCCCTCTACGACTTCCCGACCCTGCCCGACTACCGCGTGACGCGCGAGTACTTCAGGAAGATTGCGGACGCCGAGGCCGAGGCACTCGAGCAGATGGCGGCCGGCGACCTTGATGAGCCGCTGCCGCCGCTACCGACGGACCCGGAGCGCGTGGCTGCTCTCGTAGAAGCGGGCGAGGAGATGTTTGATCGCCCCGCGGAGACATGGCGGCCCGATCCTGAGCCGCTGCCCTTCTCGTGGGCACGGGAGCTGCCGGGCGAGCCGCTCAAGACCGTGCTCTTCTGTCCGCGCTGGGCGGCTTGGGAGACCATGGAGCTTGCTCGCAGGCTGCCTATGAAGGTGCAACACCTGTGCTTCGACACGCACAGCGAGCTTACCTCAACGAAGGCCTGGCCCTATCGCACCGCGACGGGCATCGGGCCGATCCCCTTCGGCATCGCGGCGCGCAAGGCCGCGTCCCTGGCCAGTGACCCCGAGGCGGAGCTTTTCCTGTGCGCGGGAGTGTACGCGGACGCAATACCAGGCGTAAGCCGAGCCGCCATCGCGGCGCAGGTCAAGGAGGGCAAGGGCTTGCTGCTCGTGGGTCCAACCCAGGTGTCGAGCGGCTGGCCGAAGGACATGTTCGAGACGGAGACACCCGAGGTGGCCGACGAGGTGCTAGGGTGTTTCGACTGGGAGATGATTCCTGGGTTCCGCGAGGGCGAGCGGGGACGCGTAGGAGAAGGGCCGCCGCTCAGGGTCTACCGCTACGGCAAGGGCCGGGTGGTGGTGCTGACCGTGAGCCTGCACAACTTCAGTTCGCTGGTGCCGCGCAACGAGGTGTCAGAGGGCAACGAGGGGGCGATGGACCGGGCGCTGGCCCTGTGCGCGAGGGCGGCGCTGGCCGCAGTGGGCCGCGAGCCCGCCTGCAGCCTGGACCTGCGGGCTGACGAAGCGGAGGGCACGCGGCTCCCCGTGTCCATCAGGCCCGCCGCACCCGCCGGGAGCGCCTTGCTGGTGCGAGTGCAGGACGATCTCGACCGAGTCATTGACACTCGCACCCTTGATCTGCCGCTGGCCGAAGGGCAGGTGGAGTTGCCCACGATTCCACCCAGCCGGCAGTGCTTTCTCGACGCGATGGTTCGCGATGCCGAGAGGCACTGCCTGGGCTTCGCCTCGGCGACGCTGCCCCGAAGCCAGGGGCCGACTATCAGGGGCATCTCGATTGAGCCCTCGACGCTCACTCACGAGGTGTCGGTGCCGATGGTTGACCTGCCCGCGGGCGGCGAGCTTGAGTGTTCCGCCACGTTAGAGAACGTGGGCCAGCTTGAGGGGGCGCAACTGAGCTGGGAGGTCCGCGATGTCTTCGGTCGCGTCCTGGCCTCCGCGACGACGCCGGCTCCGCCGGCGGGCGTCAGGGTCGCGGCGACCATGCCCGTGGGCCGGCCCGTGACCGTCTGTCACGTGCTTGACATCAGCCTGGAGGCCGGCGGTCGAGTCCTGGATTTCGCGCGGCAGCGCTTCACGATGCGGGTCCCGTATCCCTACGATGACTTCACGGCGCTGATGTGGACGACCGTCGGGGGCGCTCCCCTGCTGCGCCTTACGGACCGCCTCTGCTACGAGTGGGGAGCTGACATGGGCGACCTCGCTAACACGCTGCGCCATGACGACGAGATGTCCGCGCGCGAGTTCAGCCTGACCGCGCGCTCGGGCCTGCGGCTGATTCCCTACGTGACCCGCATCTACGGCGAGGCCAACCAAGACAACGAGCGGGTGCCGTGCCTGCACGATCCGGCCTACCTCGACAGCCAGCGGGAGTACCTGACGATGAACGCGCGCCAGGCGGCGCCGTACCAGCCGGCCGCGTACACGCTCGGCGACGAGAACTTTCTGATGCGCGGCGGGGGCGAGTGCTGCCACCGGGCTGAGTCGGTCGAGGCCTTCCGCGCATGGCTGGAGGAGAAGTACGGGAATATCGCCACCCTCAACCGCACCTGGGACACCAACTACCGGAGCTTCGCGGCCATCGAGAAGCCCATGCTTATCGCCGAGGCCGCCGAGCAGGACACCAGCTTCGCGGCCTGGATTGACCACAAGGTGTTCATGGACGATGCCTTTGTCGGCACGCACGAGCTGTTCGCGGACATCATCCGCGAGCAGGACCCCGGGGCGAAGGTGGGCTGGGACGGCCTGCTAAGCTACCAGTGGCGCGCCGGCTATGATTTCGCCAAGCTGACCGCGAACCTGCAACTGAACGAGACCTACACGAGCCGCTGGCTGCAGGGCGAGCTTGTGCGCTCCTTCAAGCGCCCGGGGGCGCTGACCGGCAAGTGGGGCAACCGCGTGGCTGACAACGAGGCAGGCTGGTCGGCCTTCCCCTGGGACTGCCTGCTGAAGGGCGACAACTCCGTCTGGTGGTGGACTTCCTGGGGATGCGACTACACCCCCTTCAATCCCGACCTGTCGCAGAACAACTTCGGCCGGTGGTTCTTCAAGGCCGCACGCGAGACCACGGCAGGCCCGGGCAAACTGCTATTGCACGCCAGGCGAGACGACTCCGGTGTTGCAGTGCTGTACTCTCAGCAGGACCTGTTCGCCGCCGCCATCGCGGGCCAGGTCGTCGAGGGCGCCGCCTTTGCCGGCGACAGGAGCTTCCTCAAGGAGCATGAGGCCATCCTCAAGGGCATCAAGGACCTGGGCTGTCAGTTCCGGCATTTCTCTGTCGCCGACCTGGAGGCCGGAAAGGTCTCGCCGGATGCCTACCGCGTGCTGGTCCTGCCGTGCGCGAGCTGTATCTCCGACGAACAAGTCGCTGCTCTGCGCACGTTCGTCGAGGCCGGCGGCACACTGATAGCAGATGGCCGCGCGGGCCTTCTCACCGGCAACGGGGTGATTCGGGAGACGCGCGCACTTGATGACCTGCTCGGGGTCAAGGGCGTCCCCGGCCTGGAGGGCTTCAAGCAGGCCTCGGTAACCGCCGAGGTCGCCATGGACGGGAGCCTGTCGGGCGTCGCTGCCAGCCAGCCCCTTCACCTGGACGCCTTCGAGGTCGAGGTGCTGGAACCCGGTATGACAACGACCACGGGCGACGCGCTGGCAGAGGCGGCAGGTACGCCGCTCCTGGTGACGAACAAGGTGGGCGAGGGCCGTGCGATCACCCTCAACTTCGCAATGACCTCGCTCCTGGACAGGCGCGTCGAGGAAGCCCCGAAGCCGCTGCTTGAGGTGCTGTCGGCGGCGCTACGGGGAGCGGGCGTCGAGCCTTACTGCGAACTGCGGCGCGGCGATGGCAGCCGCCCGCTGTGCACTCAGCAGATCCTGTTCACCGACGGCGCCACCCGTTATCTGGCCCTGCAGCAGGACATTCTGCTGCCCAGCCTGCCCGATCAACAGGCCCACGTGAAGCTGCCCCGACCCGCTATCGTCTACGACCTGCGCGCGGGGAAGCGCGTTGGCGAAGGCGAGGTCGCTGAGTGGGACGTCACCCTCTCGCGCGGCCGGCCCCTCGTCTACTCGCTACTGCCTTACGAGGTGAACGAGGTCTCCGCGAACGCGCCCGCGTCCCTCAGCCCGGGTGAGAGCGCAGCCGTGGCGGTGGAGGTCAAGGTCTCGACGGGGGCCCCCGGCTACCACGTGGTCAGGCTTGACGTCTACGCGCCCGGGGCGGACGGCCCGCACCGGCAGTACTCGCAGAACCTCGCCTGCCCGGCGGGGAAGGGGGCTGCCGACATTCCCTTTGCGCTGAACGACCCGAAAGGCAGGTGGCGGCTGGAGCTGCGCGACGTGGCCTCTGGTGTCACCGCGGCCCGCACGCTTACGCTCAAGTAGACGCGTCTCAGCACGTGCTGGAGGCAGTGGCCCTCGGCATCGGGAGAACGTCGGTCCGCTGCCCTACCTGAGCCACAACAGCTCACCGCTCGCCAAGCCGACCACGATGTCCGTGGGCGTGGTGGCGAGGGCCTTCACCGCTGAGCCGCACGGATAGTGACCGACGACCTCTCCCGCGCCATCAACCAGGTGCACGGCCCCATCCTGTGCGCCGGCGATGATCCGACCGTCCTGGACGGCGAGCACGCCAATGATGTCGCCCATGTCAATGCGCCACAGCGGGGTGCCATCGGCCTTGAAGGCATAGAGGTACATGCTCTCCGAGGAGGCCACGACCTCCTGCGTCCCATCGCCGTCGAGGTCGGCACAGACGATGGCTCGCGGCTCGTCGCCCAGGCTCGTGGCCCAGAGCTGCTCGCCGCTCGCGCTCATGCAGCGCAGGCTGGCCCCACCGTCGCCGGTTCCGAACAGGCACTCCATCTTGCCGTCACCGTCCAGGTCGGAGGCGGCGACCGCGAGCACGCCGGGGCCGCCGCTCATGCGCCAGATGGGCTTTCCCAGGTGGTCGTAGACCGGCCATCCGTAGTACTCGTTGCCGGTGACGATCTCGAAGTCCCTGTCACCATCAAGGTCCGCCAGGGCGCAGACCGTAGCCGCGTGCGCGATGGCGCTGCGCCAGAGTTGCTTGCCCTCTTTGTCCAGGGCGTACCAATGCCACGCCTCGGTCCCCACGACGATCCCCATGTTACCGTCCGCCGCCAGGTCGCCGACCTCCATCGCCACGACCTTGCCGTCACGCCCGTGGAAGTCCTCGAACTCGTGCGCCCACAGTTCCTCGCCGGCGCTGTCATACAGATGCACCTTCTGATCGTCACCACCAGCGACCACCTCAACCTTCTCGTCGCCGGTTACATCCGCCGCGCGCACCACGTTGACCGCCCGCCCCGTCTGCGCCTGCCAGAGAGTCGCTCCGTTCTCGCCGATGACCGTGACCGCGCCCGTAGCATCTCCCACGATGGTCTCATCGTTCCCATCACCGTTGACATCGGCCCGGCAGATGCTTCTGATCGCCCCCGCCATCTGCGCCTCCAGCCGCCGGTCCAGCTTCTGCTGCTGGAAGCGCGGCGGCAGGTTCCGTGGCGGCGCCTCTTCGGGCGGCTGCACGCGCCTCGCCAAGTCACCGACCGGCAGCTTTACCTCCTGCGTCACCGGCTTAGCGGAGCTGAAGACCTCTTTACCACCCAGGGCGGCGCGCTTGAGGCCGGCAGCATAAAGAGCATTGCCTCGCACCAGGAACATGTCGGCATCGAGCGTGAGCGGGCCCACCTCGTACTCCTGCGCTCCCGCCGGCCTGACGCCCACCAGCGCGGCGCCCTCCGCTTCCCGCACCATCGCCACCGTCGGGCTGAGGTACTCCAGCTCGTAGCTCGCCGTTTGTTGCTTGTCGCTGGTGTACAGCAGGTTCATGAAGGCATAGCTCTCGCCCGGCTTGAGCGCTCTGTCCTGTATCTGCTGGAGCGTCTTCACTTCCGGCCCAGCGTACTCGTACCCCACCCAGTAGCCGTCCTTGCGCGGGTGGCCGCGCTGGAGGAAGGAGGAGACATGCAAGCGCGCGCCATCGGCGTTCTTGATGTGAAAGTAGCTGTAACTAGGCGGCTTCGGCGGCCGCGGGAAGACGACCGTCTCCGTCCCGTCCTCCGCGATCTGTATCAGGCTCAGGTCATCGAACCAGACCGTCCCCGAGCCCGTCTCGCTGCCCTGGGCGGTGATGCGGATGCATACCTGCGCAGTCTCGGCGTCCTCCGGCGCGATGTCCTCGATATCCATCGGCGCCCAGTCGGTCTGCCCCGTCGCCGGGCCTCCGCCCACCGATCGCGGCAGGCGCTGGCGTCCCGCGCCGGTCCAGTAGATGGTCGTCGAGGCGTTGCAGCCCGGGGTGGTGTCCGTCTTACACATGGTGTGGAAGCGGTACTTCTGGCCGCCGGTGACCGGCCAGAAGGCCCAGATGACCGCGTAGCCGTCGGGCTCGCTCTCCATCCGCACCGAGGCGGGCGCTGAGTGAAAGACCTCCGTGTCCAGCGCCGTGCGCGTCTTCACCTCGCCCGATCTGTTGGTCAGGCTCGCGGAGAAGCCGTCGGGAATACCGTTCCCATCGCTGTCCTGATCAGGCTTGCAGCTTGCAAAGGGGTCAGTCTCGCCCGCCTGCCTCACCTCGAAGTCGCCGTCCTGCACGCTGGTCTCGCCCAGCGTGCGCCAGATCATCTTGAGGCGATAGTCCCCTGGGTCATCCGCGACGAAGTTGTCAATGAACACGAAGTACTCGCCCTTGACCCAGAAGATGTTGCGCTCCCAGTCGGTACCCGTGTCGTGCGGCATGGTGCTGCGCACCATCGCCACCGGGCCGAAGTCTTTGACGTGATCCGCCCTCGCCAGCGGGGGCTGGAGCTTGCCCTGACCGTCCTTGATGACGACCGCGCTGTTGTGCCACTTGGGCGCGCGGCGGATGTAGTCGCAATCCACCAGCCAGATGCGCCCCTTGTCCGTGTAGCGGATGATGGAGTTGCCATCATCGTGCCCGTGCTCCCCACGCGACATCCCGTCGAGCAGCATGTACTCAGCGCGCGGGTCGAACTCACCGCGCAGGCTGATCTTGTCGTATGCCTGCGCCATCGGCGTCACATCAGGCGGCAGGTCGTCTCCGGGGTCGTGGCCCGTCAGGTACTTGTAGAAGGCCGAGCCATCAATGTCGAAGCGATACACGCCCACCAACTCTTCGGGCTTCACCGGCTCAATCTCGTTGACATAGTAGCCCGCTGCGGTGTAAGTGAGGTCGCGGATCGCCCATTTGTACCTTCCGTCTTTGTAGAGCCAGCTTGCGGTGCTGTACATATCGGGCTGTGCGCCGGCGAAGGGACTGCCGGCATCACCGTTCTGCGCGCGATAACCCAGGTTATCCAGCATCATCTGCGTGTACATCACGAAGCGCGCAAATCGCCCGTTGGTCACATAGGTCCAGTCGTCGGCGATGCGAGCGTGGCGCAGCAGGAACCAGTACCCCGCGTGGTTGTAGTCGTTCGAATCGTGCCGCAGCCGAGGGTACTTGGCAGAGGTCGCAAAGCGCCAGGCGACTGCGTCCAGCCACTCGCGCGCCTCAGGGTGACGGTAGTACTTCCAGAAGTAGTCGCCCAGCACGAACAGGCACAGGTTCTGGTCAAGCTGGTGCCCGCCGGACATCTCATTCCTGGCGCTGAAGGCTCCGGCGTAGCGTTTGCGATCCGTGCGGCCCACGTCCAGCAGGAAGTTCGTTATCCTCAGCCGCTCCTCGTCGGTGAAGCAGGGCGCCTCCTCAGCGTTGTCCCAGGCCCAGTAGGGGTCCCAGAGCCACTCCATTGGCCAGGCTCCGCGCTCCTCCCAGAAGCCGATGAGCGCCAGCATCAGCGCCCGGTACATCTCGGCCCAGGCCAGGTCGCCGGTCATGTTGTAGCGGATACCGTAGCTCGCGAAGTTGTTCAGCGCCCACTCCGGCGCGTCCCCCGACTCACGCAGCCGCAGGTAGGCGGCCACCCGCGCCTTGATGCTCTCCTGCGTCGGCGGCGAAGGCTTGCTTTGCGGAGGGGCAAGCTGGATGTCGAAGAGGCGTGGCAGCGTGTCGCCGCCCGCCTCGCCGATGTGCTCGCAGAGCTTCGCCACCGCCAGCTTCACGCCGTCGAGATCGCTGCCGGAGGCGGTCACCACGTTGAAGCCCGCCCCCAGCGGGTTGTGCACCGTCCTGACTGCGTAGCCACCCTCGCCCGGGTAGACCTTGTCGGCGTAGACGAAGCCCTTGTTGTAAAGTATCTCAATGACCGGGTTGTTGAGCGCGTTGCCGATGGCGATGACAGTGCGGCTCTCTACCTCACTCTTGGCGACCTCGGCCGCCGGACGGATGGGAAGCTCAAGGCCGCAAGCCTCCTTCACCTTCGCCTGCACCTGCTCGGCAAGGCCCTGGAACTCGTCGTCGGCAGGCGCCGCGATGACCGCTCCCGCGAGGGGCGTGTCAAGGTGCATGTTCTTGAGCTGGGTGATGGGCTGCATGTCAGCTCCTCCGGGCCCCTTGCGTCGCTCGGCCTGCGCTTGCGCGACCCGCACCCCGCCGCTGGCAGCAACCACAAGCTCCGATGTCTTATCAGCACTGACGACTAAGTGATGGGCCGTCCATTCGTCCTTGCGGCTGTGCACTGAGCCAACGCTCTCCCCGTCCAGCGTCACCACGCACGAACCGTCGGCGTCCGCCCTCGTCAGGAAGGTGACATCGTAGGAGCCGCGTTCGAGGCTGAGAGTTGCCCCGTGTCCCTCTCCGGAGACCTCTCTCAAGGTCGGCTTCCCGTAGGCCTCGACCTCCGCCACCCACATCAGGTTGCTGCGCCCGGCGGGCCCGCTGCCGCTCGGTTGGAGGATCCTGATGGCTCGCGTACGCACGGGATCAAAGCTATGCGCGCTGAAGGCCACGGCCTCCTCGTTCCGGCCCTCCGCCACGGTGCGCCACTGCTCCTCCTCCCTGGCCTGGATCAGGTACCTCGTCGAGGCGCGGAAGCGGCCCGCGTCTCGGCACCAGTAGATGACGACCTCGCTGATATCCTGCGCCGCAGGCCACGCCAGCTCGACGTAGTGATCATCGGTGTTCTCCGCCGAGGCCCAGCCGGCGAGCGTCCACTCATTTCCCGCGACGGTCTGAATGCCGTCGTTCAGGACCTCGGGGCTGTAGCCGGCGTAGCTGCTGTCAGTGGTCACGCGGCAGTCCTTGGAGATGGCCAAGTTCTCCGGCGCACACGCAGCGCTCACTGCGAGCGCGAGCACCGCCACGGTCGCAATGCACATTGTCTGTCTCTCCCTTGCCACTGCCGTCTCTCCTACCGTTCTCTGCGCTTTCAGCGTCTGTGCGGTTTGCACTGTCGTTGCCGCTCACCGTTCAGATGGGCGGCACTAGTCGGGTACGAAGAGGACCTTCCCGCAGTGACCCTCATCCGCGGTGCGTAAGGCGACCTCGGCGTCGTCGAGGGTGAAGCGGTGCGTGACCGCCGGCTCAAAGCTCATCCCGCTGGCCGCCAGGAAGCGCGCGAAGTCCCAGCTCCAGCCCAGCGGGAATACCACCGAGCCGATGATCGTGGCCGCGCGCCCGTGGATGTCGCTAGGGTTGATGACCTTCTCGGTGCTGCCCACGCCCACGATCGCCGCCTTGCCCAGCCGTCGCAGCGAGGGCAGGATACACTCACGCGCAGCCGTGCTTCCAGAGGTCTCGACTACGTAGTCCACGCCCTCCACCCATGGGACGCCGGGAATCGCGCTAAACTCCCGCACCGCCGCTACGACGTCCTGCTCGGCGGCGTTGACGACGGCATCGGCTCCGCACTTCTTCCCGAGTTCGACCCGTTCCGGCAGCACATCGGAGCCGATGACTCGCAGGCCCATCGCCTTGCCGACAAGCACGGCGCTCAGCCCGACGGGCCCCAGGCCGAAGACAGCCACGCTCTCGTGCGCGACTGCTTCCAGGCGGCGCAGCGCGGCATAGGCCGTCGCCCCCACACACGCCATGAAGACGCCATCCACGAAGCTGACCGAGGGGGGCAGCGGGATGCAGTTGCGCTCGCCGGCGGTCATGTACTCGGCGAAGGAGCCGGGCCTGCCCACGCCGTAGACCTTATGATCGTAGAGGCAGGCGACCGTCTCGCCGCGCGCGCAGTTCGCACAGACGCCGCAGCCGTGGTGGTGATGGACGCTGACGCGGTCGCCGGGCTGGAGCTTAACGACCCCCGGGCCGACCTCCACCACCACGCCGCAGGGCTCGTGCCCGCGGATCTGGTCCGAGGATTCAGGGCTCCGGTAGACATGCAGGTCGGACCCGCAGATGCCCGTCGCCGTGATGCGGATCAGCACTTCGCCATGCTCGGGCTGAGGCTTGGGGAACTCCCGCACCTCGCAGCGCCGGTCTCCGAGAAATACTATCCCTTTCATGGCGTCCGCTCGGTCCTTTGACCGACAATCTGCCGATAGAGTTTGCTCCGGTCACCTTTCATTCTGGGTAACATTTCTCCGGGCCGCAGCCTTTCGCCTTTACCCAGAACCTTGCTGTTCTGTTCTCAGGCCGGAACTCCTTGCGAAGGTGGCGCGCTGTCACGGCGCGAAGATGTTCTCTGCACAAGCCCTCCGATGGTGTTCACTGTCCGACGGTCAAGAGCAGGGTGTTATGACGCGGTAGGCCACCAACGAAGGCACACGCCACCCGGACAGAACGATGATCGAGCATGTCGCCGCCATCGGGGTTGACAAGCTCGGGATGACCGAGGAGACGGCGCAGCAGATGGCCGAACAGGTCATCCCGACCCTCAGACGCTGGCAGAGCGCCTGAGCGCCTCGCCTCAGTCTGCCGCCGATTGCGCCAGGACATACTGGTCAGAGCAGGAGGCCGATGACCATGAGTGACAAGGTTCCCGCAACCGTGGAGTGGGCGCAGACCGACGCCGGCCCCGCGGTGCGCATGATAGATCAGACCCGGCTGCCCGGCGAGTTGGTCATGCTAGATTGCACCGAGGTCGAGCAGGTGGCCCAGGCCATCGAGCGCCTCAGCGTGCGCGGAGCGCCAGCCATCGGCTGCGCCGCCGCGCTCGGCATGGCGCTTGCAGCCCACCTGTCAGAAGCGGAGACCATGGACGGCCTCCTCCGGGACCTGGCGGCCGCGCGGGAACGCCTGGCCGCTACGCGACCGACCGCCGTCAACCTCTTCTGGGCGTTGGAGCAGATGGACCAGGCGGCGCGCGAAGCTACCGGCGCAGACGTTGAGGGGCTGAAAAGGGCGCTCCTGCAAAGGGCGCAGGACGTAGTAGAAGATGACCTCCAGCGCTGTCATGCCATCGGGCGCAATGCCCTGGAACTGATCGAGCGGGGAGCGAACATCCTCACGCACTGTAACGCGGGCGCGCTGGCGACGGCGGGCTACGGTACCGCGCTTGGCGTCATCCGCGCGGCCCACGAGGCAGGACGCGGCATACACGTCTGGGCGGACGAGACGCGGCCGCTGCTTCAGGGCGCGCGCCTCACCGCCTGGGAGCTAGTAACGGAGGGCATCCCCTGCACACTCATCTGCGACGACATGGCAGGGTACGTGATGAGCCAGGGGCGAGTGGACTGCGTCGTGGTAGGGTCGGATCGTATCGCCGCGAACGGCGACGTGGCGAACAAGATAGGCACTTACACGGTCGCGGTGCTGGCGGCGCGGCACAACGTGCCCTTTTACGTTGCCGCCCCGCTCTCCACGGTGGACTATGAGCTGGCCTCGGGCGCGCAGATACCCATCGAGGAGCGCGACCACGATGAGGTGAGGCTGCTGGCGTACCGGGCCGCCGAGCCAGTCTGCCCACCGGAGGTGGCGGTCTACAACCCGGCCTTCGACGTCACGCCGAACGAACTCGTCGCGGCCATCGTCACTGAGAAGGGCGTGGCGCGGCCACCCTTCGGGGAGGCGCTGGCGGCGATGGCCGACGGATAGAGCACATGCAAGCCAAGACGCGGACAGGTGAGGGCACCTGTCCTGGTGCTGCCCATAGTAGGACAGACGCCCTAGTCTGTCCCGACGCTCACCGGGCCGA
>JALGVE010000031.1 GCA_029820045.1 Candidatus Zipacnadia bacterium
CTCGAAGCACCCCTGCGCATGGAGGTCAACGGGGTGCACCTGGCGACTCTGATGCGCCTGCCGGGCAACGACCGGGAGCTGGCGCTCGGTTTCTGGCTCACGGAGGGCCTCATCACCGACCGCGACGACATCGTCACCATGGAGCACTGCCCGGATGACCCGAACCTGCTGCGCCTCCGTCTCACCGGCGACGTTCCCGACGGCCCCCCCATGGCCATTGGCACCACATGTGGCGGCATCCTCGGCCGCGAGATGCCCGAGGCCCTCTCTCTCCAAGGCCCGGTGGTGGCGGCTGAGGTGCTCATGAGCCTGCGCGGGCTGCTGCAGCAGAACCAGCCCATCCGCGAGCGGGCTGGCGGCGTGCACGCAGCGGCCATTCTCGCCCCCGACGGCCGGCTCGTCGTCGCCCATGAGGACATCGGCCGTCACAACGCCCTCGACAAGGTGATCGGCCACTGCGTGCTGAGGGGGGACACGCTCGCCGACAAGATCGTCCTGCTCACTGGTCGGCACACCGCCGAGATGGTCCTTAAGCTGGCGCGCGCTGGCATCGGGCTCGCCTGCTCGATGACAACACCCAGCTCGCTCGGCGTTGAACTCGCGGACCGCTTGGGCGTGACCCTGGTTGCGAGGTTGCGCCGCGATCGGTTCGAGGTATTCTCTCACCCTGAGCGCATCGCGTGAGCGCGTCCATGGTGCGCGCAGACGCCCTTGTCACTCTCCAGAAATGCAGATGGCGGCGCAGGCGAGCGACGTCGTTGCCGTGTGGAGGCGCGAGCGATGTCGTTGCCGCCCGGAGGGGCCAGCGACGTCGTTGCCGTGTGGAGGGCCGAGCGACGTCGTTGCCGTGTGGAGGGGCGAGCGATGTCGTTGCCGCCCGGAGGGGCCAGCGACGTCGTTGCCGTGTGGAGGGCCGAGCGATGTCGTTGCCGCCCAGAGGGGTGAGCGATGCCGTTGCCGTGTGGAGGGGCCGCCCGAGGGCGCTTCTGCTGTTGCAGAAGCGCGCGAGGCCGGCCCGCGCCCAACCACTGCACCTTCGCCTGCCCCAGGGTGGCGTCGGAGTCGGCCTAGGAAGCCCGACCTACGCGTCCCGAGGGCCGTTGGCGAGGCCGGGTGCCGTTGGCGAGGCCGGGTGCCGTTGGCGAGGCCGGGTGCCGTTGGCGAGGCCGGGTGCCGTTGGAGGGGCCGGGTGCCGTTGGAGGGGCCGGGCTTCAGCTCGGCCCAAGATGTTGAGAGCCTTGCCTTTAGCGTCGTTTCCCGCCTCTCGCCTCGCGCCTCTCGCCTCCCGCCGTACGGAACCTCTTGGCCTCTGCCGCGTTCTGCATAACAACCGCTCCTGAAAACCTGCGCTTCCTCGTAGAGCGTACCAGATTCGAGGTACCAGATGAGACGGTCGCCTTTCTACATGTACGCGTGTTTCGTACTACTTCCGTTGGTTACAGTCTGTTCAGTCGCGCCCGCCGTCGCCAGGACCTGGCACATCGGGGTGGGCGGTGGGCGCGTCATCGGCTACATGGGGACCCTGGCCCGGTACGGCCTGCCCCGGCACCGCCTGACGGATGCTGAGCTGACTGACCCTAAGGCGTTGGCGCAGTATGACCTCATCATCGTGGCCTACCCATGCCCCTCGCCCGCGAGCGCCGCAAGGGCTATCGAGCAGTACGTCAAAGATGGCGGCTTCGCGATAACCGAGGTCCGCGTGCAGCCCTCGACCACGGCCCTACCCGGTAGGCGGCTTGGGCCGGCGGCGGCCCCGAACCTGACTTTTCGCGGGTACGATCACCCTATCAGCAAGCCGCTCGCCAACACGCGCGTGCTGACCACCTATGCGCGGCCGGGCGCCGCCATCATCCCCGCCGAAGACGCCGCTGCAACGGTTCTCGCGGCCTTCACCGACCAGGACGTGCCGAGGAAGTACCGTGGCAAGCTCACCGGCGGCAAGGAGGGTATCCCGGCGCTCGTGCTGTTCAAGTACGGCAAGGGCCAGTGGTTGTATTGCGGCTCCGCTCTCGGCTTCACCTTCGCTTTGCGCGGGCCGGAGCTTGAGCCCTGGCTGCTGGCCACCCTGAAGTACTTCAGCGAGGGCTCACTCGTCCCTCGCTTCCACACCATACCGGCGACCGACTGGCTGGTGCCCACCGTTCCCCTCAGCCTCCCCCTGCGTCCCGACCCGGTGCGCCAACCTCGCAGAGGTGAGCAGCCATCTGAGCCGGGTGATGACTACGAGGTCTTCGACCTTCAGGGCGATGCGCTCGACAGCTTCACCCTCATCGGTGACCTGCCCGCGGGCGCGACCGCGAATGTCTACCTGTCGCGGTTCAACCAGAACTGGTGCCAGCAGGTCGAGATAGCGGGCGCTCTGGTAAGCCTCATCGAGGTGACCAACGGCCGCAAGGAGGTGGTCCGGCAGGTCCGCCGGCCGCCCTCGCCCGGCGGCAAGTCAGAGGTTGTTGTCCGGCGGCGCCCCGGAGAGGTCACGGTGTTCTTCGACGGCAGGGCCGTGCTGCTGGCCGCGCTGGATGCGCTGGACGGCAAGGTCGCGGCTCAGGGGCTCGAAGAGGTCCATTGCCAGGCGACGGGGGCCATCTACTTCCACGATGATTTCATGCGCGCGCAGGGCGAGGCGAACCCGTGGGAGACCCCGGAGGGCGCCTGGGAGCTGCATAAGACCGAGGGCGTGCCCGAGCAGGGCGCCAACCCCTTCGCCTTCCGGGGGAAGGCGGAGGAGCGCGCCGTCGCCTTGGCCGGCTACTGGTTCTGGGACGACTACGATCTATCCGCCTCGGTTCGCAGCTCCGCTCCGGCGGTCGGCATCTACGCCCACTATCAGGCGCCGGATGATTACCTGCTGCTGCACATGGAATACGCTGACGAACCAAGTGCGCCGGCCCGGGTCTCGATAGTGCGCCGTACTCCCAGAGGTCAGCACACTCTGGCACAGGCGAGAGTGGACTGCGAGCGCGACCAGTGGCAGCGCCTGCGCCTGCGCCTTTCCGGCGGGAACCTCATTGCCACGGTTGACGGCCAGCCCGTCGCGCAGCTTGCCGATGAGCACGCTCGTGGCTGGGGTCAGATAGGGCTCCACGTCGAGCACGGCAGCGCGCTTTTCGATGACGTGGAAGTTCTGTCCTGGGAGGGGCTGCCCCGGCCGGTGGGTGCGGAGGGGCCGTGGGCCTGGCAGGTTGACCATGGCAAGTGCGACAGCGCCGGCCCCGATGCCCTGCGCCTTGAACCCCACGGCTTTGCGCGCGTGATCTCAGGGTGGTCCGGCGGCTACGACATGGTGGCCTCCGCCCAGGTTCAGCTTGGGCGCTCCCAGGAGGCCGGCCTGCTGCTCAGGTATCAGAGCCCGCGCGACTACTACGCACTCTCGGTCAAGCGCGCCGGCCGCGCCCTCGTGCTTCGCCTGGTGCGCAACCGCAGGGGAGAACAGGAAGTGCTGGCACAGCGGCCGCTGCCTGGTGACGCCGGGCAGTGGCGCCAGCTTACCGCCACGCTTCAAGGAGAGCGCATCGTCGCCTCAGTCAATGGGGCACAGCAGTTCCGGGTCGCCGACGCGGCCCTCGGTCAGGGGCGCATGGGCCTCTTTTGCGAGGGCAAAGGGCCCGTGCTCTTCCGGCGAATACAGGCGGTGCCGCCAACCAACGACGAGCACACCACGGATCCGCCCACCCCTCCCTACGCCGGCATCATTGACCGGCACACCTGGGCGAGCCGAGCCAGCTCCTGGTTCCCGCGCCCGGAGGACCTCGACCTGTTCTGGCATCGTGGGCTGTTCGCTGGGCCTGTGCGTACCCGTATCGGCGTGCATCGCGATTCCAACGGGCCCGCCGCGTCCTCCCTGGTCGTCGGCGATGGTCAGGGCCTTGACAGTGGCTACCGCCTCACTGCCAGTCAGCCCGCTGCGAACCGGCCCATCTCGGTCAAGCTGCTGCGGCTGGGCAAAGAGGTCAAGAGCGCCAGCGCCGGCTTCCGTCGCCCGGACGGCTTTGTGATGTCGCTCGAGCGCGTCAGCGACCTGGTGCTTGGTCGCATTAACGGCCAAGTCGTCATAAGCTATCGTGACCCGGACCCGCTCACCGACGCCGAGCGTGTCGGCCTGCGCCGCGACGCTGCGATACTGGACCCCTCCGACACGGAGGTAATCTCTCCCGACGTGCGTACTTACACCTTCACTCGCGCCCCTGCCGACTGGCGCCCTCTAAGTGGCACCTGGGAGGTCAGCAACCGCTGGTCGTGCTCGCCTCAGTGGACCTGGCTGGCAGGTTGGAATCCCTCCGACGAGGCGCGCATACGCACCAGGCGTCCCTATGACGGCGACCAGCAGGTGGACATCTACGTCGCCGCCAAGATGATGCCCAAGGGCAACGGGAAGCACTACGAGGAACTGCGGGACCTCCGCGCCGGCCTTTGCGGGGACGACCAGGGCAACGGCTATCGCTTCATCATCGGCGGCAAGGACAACACCTACTCCTGCATCGAACGCAACGGCCAGGTGGTCACTCAGAACACCACCTACCGCATCCCCACCGCCGGTATCCACAACAACTGGCTGCTGGTGACCCTGGTAAAGCGCGCCAACGTCGTCAGCGTGAACGTCTGGGACCGGGAGATACTCCGCTACGAGGACCCCGAGCCGTTCGAGGGCGGCTACATCTCGCTCGGCACGCACCACAACGGTATCATCGTCCCCCGCGTAAGCATCTATGCCCTGCCCGGCGAGATAGCGCCCCCTCCGCCTTCCCCCGGTGAAGTGGAGGCCTCGCAGACGGGCGAGGGCTTGCAATTGCAGTTGCCCTAAGGTAGAATCCCCTCAGTTCCCCAGCGAACACTGTTCGCGTGCCGTTGGACCTTTGACCGGTTCCAGCATTCCACCCCAGGAGTGGCGATGACGATGCGCGGATACTTCGCTACCACGTGCCTGGCCGTGTTGTGCTTGCTGACGATAACTATTGAGGAGGGCTTGGCGATGGAGGAACAAAGGTTTCACGCCGTGACATTGCTGGACCTCGACAACCCGCTGCCGGCCGCGTGGCTGCAGAAGGCGGGCATTGACTACGTGTACGCCAGCATCGCGCTGCCCGTTGACATTGACCAGGACGGCTGCGCGGTGATACCTGACGATACCCTCGAACGCTGGGAGCACGTCTTCCAACTCTACCAGGGCGCCGGCATCAAGGTGCTGATGATGGGGAACTTCTACGCGAAGCCGCTGGAGGGCACCCAGGCCCTGGACTTCTTCGGGCGCCGGCACGAGATGGCCTGCTTCCGCCAACAGCCCTTCCTGGATTCCATGCGCGAGACCCTCGCCGCCCTTGCCAGGACCTTCGGGAAGTATGACGGCTTCGGCGGCTTCGCCATTGAAGACGGCGTGCACATCCGCGTGGATTGCTGCTATTGCGACACCTGCCGCAGGCTGTTCCGGGAGCAGTACGGGATTGAGCCGCCACCCTTCCGAAACCACCGAGGCGCCGACCGGGTGGCCGACGACGACCCGGTTCTGCTCTGGGAGAAGTTCCAGCGTGAGAGCTTCGAGAACTACCTGCGCACGCAGAGCACCGCGATACGTTCGGTATCCGAAGACCTGCTCATGGTCACCATCCCCGCCGACTCCTACTTCTACGGCCGCTTCCTGAACTACGAGACCACACCCGAGACGAGCAAGCTCGGCTCCGGCGCGCGCATCCAGCGCATTGCGCGCATCCAGCCGCGCGATTGGTACATCTTCCAGAGCTTCCCGCTGGCGCGGCTGCCCGAGGCCACCGAGACCGGCCTGCAGCCGTGGGCCATAGGCTGCCACATCACGGCGCAATCGCCTAAGATGCTCATCCAGACTGAGGGCCCGTTCGTGCCGCTCTACGGGCGCACTCAGTACATGAGTCCCGCCGAGATCGAACGCATGACGCGAGTGACCGTGACCGAGGGCGCGAACGGCATCTGCTACTGGACCTCTGCGGCGCCGCTGCCCTACTACCCGGCGGCCTTCGATGGCATGGCCGGGCCCGCCGACGACATTGCCAGCATGGAGCGGCTTCTGATGTCCCGCCGTGGCTTGCCGGCCTCGATCGGCCTGCTTTACTCGACCACTACCGAGGTCTTCGAGCAGCCCTGGGGGCTGAACACTAGCGAGCGCTGGCAACATCTGCACGCCTTCGAGAGCACAGCTTACTCCCTGCTCCGCTCGAACATCCCCTTCGACACCGTCATGGAGGATGAGCTGACACCTGAGCGCCTCGGCCAGCTCGACGCCCTGGTGCTGCCCGCTGCGCGCTTTCTCACCGAGTCTGCTGCAGGGGCTATCGAGGAGGCGGTGGCGCACGGCGGCCTGCGGGCGGTTGTATGCGGGCCTCACCTGCCCCTCAAGGGAGCCGTGGAGGCGCCCTGCGATCCCCTTATCTGGCACCGTTGGGCCAGCGAGGGTTACCGCCAGGAGGAGCATCTCAACGAGCAGTGGCTGGAGATAAAGCTGCACCTGCTGCCGCTGCTGCGGCCCGTTGTGCACGCTCCGGTCCAGGTCTTCTCCGAACGCGCGATATCAAGAGTCTACCGGATTCCGGGTGGCGCGCTGCTGGTGATGATAGCCAACTGGGACCTGCACCAGCCGGTGGAGGCTGCCGTCGAGGGACACGGCACGCTGACCGACGCGCTCAGCGGTCAATCCCTCGGGGAACTCGACGGCAGTATGATCCTTACTGTGCCGGCCGCGGGCTGGCGCGTACTCACCGTAGCAAAGTAGGGCACACACCCGTGCCCCGCCCAAGCGGCGCGATTGCAGGGCGGGGACCCGTGCCCCGCCCAAGCGCTGCGATTGTAGGGCGGGGACCCGTGCCCCGCCCCAGCGCCGCGATTGTAGGGCGGGGACCCGTGCCCCGCCCGAGCGGCGCGATTGCAGGGCGGGGACCCGTGCCCCGCCCAAGCGCCGCGATTGTAGGGCGGGGACCCGCGCCCCGCCCAAGCGCCGCGATTGTAGGGCGGGAACCCGTGCCCCGCCCGAGCGCCGCGATTGTAGGGCGGGAACCCGTGCCCCGCCCAAGCGCCGCGATTGCAGGGCGGGGACCCGTGCCCCGCCCAAGCGCCCCGAGTGTGGATGTTGCCCCCCGATGACTCAGATTCGCCCGGCGAAACCCCAGGACGTGCCCGCAATCGCGGAGGTCTTTATCGCCGCCTTCGCCGACAGCGTCCGGCATATCGCCGCCGGCCCCGGCGCAGCCACGGGACTGGCGGACCTCTTCTCATTGGCGCTCAGAGCCGAACCGGGCTGTCTGATGGTCGCCGAGGACAAGGGGCGGGTCGTGGGCTATCTGCTGAGTTCGGCCGACGTCCGCCGCCTGCGCCGGCGCGCGTTCTGGCAGGGCGGCTGGCTGCGGCTGCTCTGGCGCGCGCTCACCGGCGCCTACGGCCTGACCTGGCGCGCGCTGGCCATCGTCCGCCGTGACAAGCTATCCTTCCTGCGCGGCTACAAGGTGGCCGCGGAGGTGCATGCGCGGGTGGTTTCCGTGGGGGTGCTCCCGAACCATCAGGGCCGAGGCATCGGCCGACGGCTGATCGAGGCGGGCCTGCGGCGCCTGCAGGCCTGCGGCTGCGAGAGGGTACGCCTGGAGGTTCGTCCCGGCAACGCCCCGGCGCGCCGCATCTACGAGTCATTCGGGTTCGAAGCGCAGGGTAGCTACAGCGACAGCCAGGGCGAGTGGCTGATCATGGTCAAGGAAGTCGAGACCGCACCCGATGCTCCGTAACCACCCGCACGCACGCCCCGTTTGCCGTCCGGAGGGGCCGCACGAAGGCTGAGGCGCCATCTGGCGCCGAAGCCTGAGACCGGCCCACGTCTGTCGCTAGCGTAGGTCGGGCTTTCCAGCCTGACTCCGACGCCACCGTGGGGCAGACCAAGGTGCAGTGGTCCTGCGCGGGCCGGCCTCGCGCGTTCCTCCTCGCGCAGAGGCGCTCGCAGGCACGCCCTCGGACGGCCCCTCCGCTCTACGCCACCGCATCATGCCTCGCCGGTCTTGCCTCCCGTTAGTGGGTGGCCTCTTGTCCGTCGTCCGTTGTCGGTTCTCCCGCGGCTGCGGTTCCCCACAGCCCCCGCTCCTTCTCCCTCGCCTCGCGCTGCAGCTCCACGAACTCCTGCGCGTGCTTGACGTTCGGCGGTACGGTGTAGACCTTGGCGTAGCCCTGCCTGACCAGCTCGGCGTTGACGAACAGCTCGCCGTTGGCGGTACGACAGGCGCCCTCGCCTGTCGAGATCCTGCTGTCGAGCACAGGCGGGGGCGCCTGTGCTACCATCCGGCGCTCGCCTGTCGTATTTGCAGCCGCTGGTTCCGCTTCTTCCCCCACATTCGGCTGCACGTACACATAGCCGAGCAGGCGCTGGTAACGATCTCGCCGCTCGACATCGAACTGGATGCGTACGGGCTTGCCCTCGACGAGCTGGCGGTTGAACTCGCTTGCCTCGGGGCCAAAATACTGGACCGGCTTGCGCGGGTCCTTGGTCTCGGGGGTGTCAATACCGATGTAGCGCACCCTTTCGCCGCCCTCGATGACGATGGTGTCCCCGTCCACCACACGCGTGCAGGTGGTCAGCAGGTCGCCCCTGCCTCGGGCAGCGGGAGCTACCCCGAGCCCTCGCTTGAGGGAAGCCACGGCGAAGACGAAGGCGGCCGTCGCCGCCAGGAGGGTCAGCCACCACAGAACGGTGCGTTTGCGTCTCATTGCCCTATCCCACGCATCGGCTCAGGCTTGCCTGGACTTCGCAGGGGCTGCTGGGGCCGAATGTTTCACGTGAAACATTTCGTGCGTCTGCCGCTTTCCCCCCAAGGGGAGGTCAGGAAAGCGTACCTTTGCCTTGTTCCATAACGTCATAACGTTAGGGCCGGGGCGGCCCGGGACGTGGAGAGCAGCAGGCGGCGGATGTTTCACGTGAAACATCCGCCGCCTGCGGGATGCCACTACAACCTCGCCCAGACCTGCGCGAGGGTGGGCCTCAAGTACACAACGCGCGCGGTTCCTGAACAGTCGCGACGGTGAACCGGCGCGTCAGTATGCTTGACTAGAACTGCCCGGTCCAGTTGGCAGAGTAGGTCCTCGCGACACTGTCCGATAGGGACTTGACGTGTCCGTCCAGGAAGAGCACATTGTTCTGATCATTGTGTGGCGATCGGAATCCCACGCGGGGGCGGGAGCGAAACAGATGACTGTCCCTTTATTCTTGCCTCACCCAGCAGGGGCTTGTGCTACGGTGAACTTCAACTGCCGGGCGCGCCTGAGCCACGCTACGGGGTCAGCCAATAGATGTCGCGCGTGGCGGGATTCCGCATCTTGTCATAGGCGTCCGAGGACTTCATCCACTTGGCATGCCCGTCAGCGAACCCATAGTTGTTGCCGCCGTTGTGCCGCGCCCAGTCGGGGTTCTGGTCAGTGCGAGCGATATCGCACTTGCTCGGCGAGCTGCTCCAGCTTCCGGGGGCGTCTGGGAAGCACATGCGCCAGTCGTCGCCCATGCCGTGGCATGAATCGCCGAGCACGATCAACTGCGCCGGGTACTGGATCTGTGCGAGCTTCAGCCCACCCGACTCGTACTGGACATTCGGATTCATCCCGTACATCCAGCTCGGAGACTTCCAGAAGTGGGTGTTGTGGTAGTGATAGGTCGCGTAGTCAACGTTGCTGCAGGGATTACTCGGACAGCAGTAGACGTCGGCGTTCTTCACGTACGGGTAGATCGCGGCCCACCACGCATTGCTTTCCGGATGCGCGTCGCCGATACCAGTGGTCCAGTAGACGTAGGTTTCGTCGTAGTCCTGGGCGTACATCAGGTTGCCCAGCATCAGTTCCTTCACGTTCGACAGACAACTCGTCTGTCTTGCCTTCTCGCGAGCCCGGGCGAAGACCGGGAACAGGATCGCCGCCAGGATGGCGATGATCGCGATCACTACCAACAACTCGATCAGGGTGAATCCGCGTCGCATTGCCAACACCTCCGATGGTGAACTGAATACGTGCACAGCAGTCTGTTGGTGTACTTCGACGCTCAATGCCAGGTTTCCTTCCTCCCGCGCGGTTTTTTTCTGCCGCCTGGTCCGACGGGACAGCGCCTGCTGATCGTCTGGGAAAGGGGAGGCCGCGCGGGTCCCGACGGAGAAACTGCGTGCGGTTCGCAGGCACTCGCGACACGGAGGCAAATGCTATGAGAACCTTCCCGTTGATGGCGGCGATGGCGCTCGTGATAGGAGCCGTCGCTGAAGCGCCGGCTCAAGAGATGCTGAGCAATCCGACGCTCCAGCCGGCCCAGGACGGCAAGACTCCGCAGGGCTGGCGCTTCGGCAACTTCAAGACCAGCGGCCAGCCGTTGTACCAGGCCGAAGGCGGTCAAGACGGGACGGGCATGGCAGGGATACAGTGCCCGACGGACAAGGACCGCGGCTGCTGGGCGCAGCAAGTTGCGCTGGGGGCCAGGAAGTGGCTGCTGGTCAGCGGCCGCTACCGCACCGATGGCATCGAGCGTCCGGGCGAGGGCGCGACGGTGCGGATAACCTGGCTGGCAGCGCCTGACAGGTGGGACTTCATCACCGATACGCGCGTCTACTTGCCGCCGTCGGAGGAGTGGCGCGAGTTCCAGGAGGTCGTGGTGGCGCCCGAGGGCGCGCTAGGAGTCGCGGCTGAGATGTTCAACTTCTTCCGCGCCGGCGTCGTCTGGTGGGATGAGCTGCATCTGCGCGAGGCAACCGCCGAGGAGGTGCGCACGATGGCCGCCAAGAAGCTCGACCGTGAGCCGCAGGACAGGGAGGTTGACTATGAGCCGGCCGAGGGCGAGGTCACCGCGGTGAACCCGCCAGCGTTCGTCTGGCTGCCAGTGGAGGGTGTCGAGCGCTACACGGTTCAGTTCGCGCCGGAGGGGGACTTCGATGGGGCTGACGTAGTCACGGTCGAGGGCTGGGAGATGACTGTGTACACGCCGCAGGAGACCCTGAGGCCGGGCAAGTGGGCGTGGCGCTACGGCTTCGACACCGATGCCGGCCCGGTCTTCAGTAAGGCGCGCAGCTTCGAGATCCCTGCGGATGCGCAGGACTTCCCCCTGCCGAGGATTGAGGAGGTGATGGAGCGCATCCCGCACACTCACCCGCGCGTGTACTTCCGCGCCGCTGAGCTTCAGGAGTTGCGCGACAAGGTCCAGAACGACGAGGAGTACGCAAAGCTGGCGGCGCCGGTCATTGCCTCGGCCGAGAAGAGGCTGGGAGAGGAGCTGTACCCGGAGCCTGAGTACCTCCCCGAGAGCGGCCAGGAGCGGAGCAAGGCCTACCTCGAATCGTTCCGAACCATGCGACCCTTTACCGGAGGCATGGAGACCTGCGCGAAGGCCTACATCCTCACCGGGGACGCGCGCTTTGCGGAGGAGGCGAAGCGGCGGCTGCTGCACTTCATGACCTGGGACCCGGACGGGCCGACGAGCGTGAGGAACAACGATGAGGCAGCTATGGACCTGGGCAAGCGCGCGCCCAGGACCTACGATTGGATATACGACACGCTTACTGAGGAGGAGCGCGAGTTGTGCCGCCGGGTGCTGGGCCGTCGCGTGGAGCAGATGCACGAACTGCATCGGCGTATGCCCTTTGACAGCCGCCCCTACTCCAGCCACCCGGGGCGAATGATCGGCTTCGTGGTCGAGGACTCAATCGTCTTCGCGCACGAGATACCGGAGGCCAAGGAGTGGCTGGATTACACGCTGCGGCTGATGTGGTCGGTCTATCCCGCCTGGGGGAACCCGGACGGCGGCTGGGCTGAGGGGCCGGGTTACTGGTCGGCATACATCGGGATGCTGCTGCCGACCGTGATGGAGCTGGACCGGCTGGGCGTGCCCTACAAGAACCTGCCTTTCCTGCAGAACACCGGATGGTTCGGACTGTATGCCGTGCCGGTGGGCGGGAAGATGCACCCCTTCGGCGACGGGCATGAGGGGAGCGTGGGGCGCGGGTTCGGGTACCTGCTCTACCGGCTGTCAACTCTGTACCGCAACGGCTACTGGCGCTGGTACGCCGAGCAGCTTGGGGCCGGGCCGGGGACCGGGGTCGGGCAGTTCTACGCCTACGATCCGTCCGTGAAGGCCAAGGCGCCGTCAGACATCCCCCAGGCGCGGTGCTTCCCCGGCATCGGCGAGGTCGCGATGCACTCGGACCTGGCGGAGCCGGCAGAGGACGTTTATCTCCTCATGCGCTCCAGCCCGTACGGGTCCTACAGCCACAGCCACGCCTCACAGAACGCCATCGCCATCGGCGCCTTCGAGGAGGCGCTAGCGATAAGCTCCGGTTACTACCAGCGCTACGGCTCGCCTCATCATGCCGGCTGGACCTGGGAGACCAGGGCGCATAACTCGATCCTGGTGGACGGGGAGGGGCAAGTCAAGCGGAGCTTGAACTCGCGCGGGAAGATCGTCACCTTCGATGATCAGGACGATTACTGCTACGCCGTGGGTGACGCGACCGAGGCGTACGGCGGCCGGCTCAAGAGGTTCCTGCGGCGCGTGCTCTTCCTCCGGCCAAACTGCTTCGTGATCTGCGACGAACTCGCCAGCAGCGGGGAGTCGAGCTACCAGTGGCTGCTTCATGCCAAGAGCGAGATGGCGCTGGACGAGGCGGCCCAGAGCGTGACCATCAGCCAGGGCGAAGCGAGGTTGCAGGCGCAACTACTGGCGCCCGGTGGGCTGAAGTTCTCGCAAGTGGAGGGCTTCCCCATCGCGCCCGAGAGGGCGGACTCGCCGCCACAGTACCACTTCACCGCTGACACACAGAGCAAGTCGTCGGAGGTGACCTTCCTGTCGGCGCTGACCGCCTACCGCGATGGCGAGGAGCAGTCGCTTCCGGCGGCCGAGCTGGTGGAGGGCGAGGGAGGCATGGGAGTGCGGCTGAGCTGGGAGGAGGGCAGTGCCCTGGTCGCCTGGCGGCTGGGCGAGGCGGAGCGAGTGAAGGTCGGCGACCTCGAGACCGAGGCAGAGGTGGCGGTGGTGCGGCGCGATGCCGAAGGGGAGATAACCTCCGTGTACGTCTACGGAGCCGAGACCGTGAAGGTCGGCGGGAAGGCCGTTCACTGAGCGAGCTTGCGGAAGGGAGCAGATACAGATGAAGTGGCGGGCACCTGCGTTGGCGATGGCCGTGGCCGCAGCGGTTGGCGCAGTCTGGGCTCAGGGCCAGGAGGCAGCCCCTCGTTCAACTGGCGCGACAGTGATGATCGTAGCGCCGGAGTACTACCTCGGCCTGAGCATGGCCGAAGCGACGGCTGAGACCGAGCTTGGCCGCGCTTTCACCGAGGCCGGCTACCGCGTCCTGGACCAGGCTCAGTCCGCCGCGATTCGATACACGCCGGAGATGGCAGAGGTCATCGGCGACGCGACCGGCGCCAAGGCCCGCGAGCTCGCGGCGCAGCATGGGGCCGACGTGGTCATCGTGGGGAAGGCCTCGTGCGAGCGGGTGGGAGAGGCGGCCGGCGGCGGCACTAACTGCCAGGCGCACCTCGAGGTCCGCGCGGTCGCGGTCAGGGGCGACACCGTAATCATTGCCGCCACCGATGCGACCGATGCGGCGGTTGATAACACGGAGAGCATCGCGGCCAGGAAAGCCCTGGGCAGGGCGGCCGAGGCGGTCGCGCCCTATCTGCTGGAGCGCGTGGGCGAGTTCGTCGGCAAGGCCATCAAGCCGCTGGAGACGGTGACGCCGACACAGCCGACGGTCACCCCGCCACCGGCTACGCCGCCGACGACTGCGGCGACGACACCACGGGTGGCGGTGCTCTCCTTCGAGAATGCCTCGGAGTGGGCGCCGACCGAGTGGAAGCTGGGGCGGCAAATACCCGACCTTATCGCCAGAGAGCTGGCGAAGAGCGACCAGGTGCGGGTCGTCGAGCGCACCGCCTTGCAGAAGCTCGTCGCGCAGCAGGGCCCGGAAGGGAGCCGCCTGTTCAATGACCTGGGCAAGGCGCGGGAGCTTGGCGCTTTGGCCGAGGCCGATTACGTAGTGGTTGGGCGCATCAACGAGTTCGCCAGCGATGAGGTGGGGGCGAGCGTATACATCGCCGAGGCGGGTGACTACGCGGTGAACCAGACGGGGCATGTGAGCATGGCCATCAAGATCATTCGAGTGAGCGACGGCACGCTGCTTGGCACGCAGGAGATCGAGCGTCTAGCCAAGCAGATCGTCATGGGCAGCGGGTATCAGGGGATCGCTTTCGGCAGCAGCAGGTTCAATAGGACCGCGCTCGGCGGGGCTACCCGGGCCGCCGTGATCGAGGCGGCGAACATCATTCGCCAGGCGCGGTAAAGGGTGCCGCCCGCCGCAGGCAGGAGCATCGCACCTAGCTGGCTGGCGTATAAGTTCTTGCAGCCGCGCCGCATTCAGAGTCGGGCCAGGAAGCCCGAGCTACGCCGGCCGCGAGGAGGGTAGGGTCAGGAGCAGGGGGCCCTCGTCTTCGTTGGCGACGCTGGCGTCGGCCACCACGAGGCCCCCAACTTGCTTTACCTCCTGGTGATGGCGGTGACCGCAAATGACGAGCCTCAGATTCGCCACCTCGCGCAGGGCCTCGCCCAGCAGAGGACTGCCACTGTAAGCGCGGCCGAAGGCCATTCCCACCTCGTCGAACGGTCCGCCCGCCATCTCTGCGAAGGGCACGAAGTGACTTACCGCCACCACCTGTGAGGCGCCAGCCACCTCCGCGGCCTGCTCGCGAAGGCGCTGGGCGAAGTACTCCGCCATCGCCTGGTCGGGCCGGCCCCAGTCAACGTGTATGCCATCGTTCCACACCGCGACATGGGGGAGGCCATCCGTCTGCCAGATCAGGGCCTTGGTCGCGTAGTCGTCCGCGCCAAGGTCCTGCCATCTCTTCTCCCCGACTCCCGGCACCGGCGAGAAGGACAGCGCCGCGCCTATCCCGGATACCAGATGCACCGGCGTGGCCCAGACACCTTTCATCGGCGGCTCGGGCTGGCGGAAGCCATAGTCATACCAGCCGGCACAGCCGATGAAGGCAACCTCGTCCAGCATGAAAGGGGCCTGGTCGAGGTAGTGAAAGCCGTGTTCGGCAGCGAGGGCCGGGAGCACCTCCAGGTAGCGCTTCCAGGTGTCAAAGGGAGGATGCTCAACCCACAGGTCGTGGTTTCCGGGGACCAGCAAGCGCGGGCCGTCGAATGACTCAAACAATGAGAGGGCCTGCCCCATCTCCTCGCTGCCGCCGGCGGCACAATCCCCAGCCAGCACCAGGACATCGGCCCCGGAGCCGCATATGCGATCAGCTACCGCCCGCATCCGACGGGCGGTCAGCTCGTTGTAATGCAGGTCCGCTGCGGCGACGATGTTCATTCGGCTATCAGCTCCGCGGCGACCTCTCTCGCTCTCTCCTGCCAGGCGTCCGGCGCCGCCTCAAAACAGGTCACCGCGCATTCGCAGTCCAGCACCGTGCCCTCTCTGAGGACATCGCCTACCACGAGCTGCGTGTAGAGCTTGTGATAGCGCTCGCGGTCCCAGTAGCCGGTCTGCACCTCGACCGCTCGCTCGGCTTTCTCCTTCGCCAAGGCTTCGGCGGACAAGTGTTCTTCGGCGCTCGGCGCGGTCTGCTGGGGCATCGCCAGGTAGCGGAGCAAGAGGCCGGCGCCGGCGGTCGGATCGTAGGCGGCCGTCCACTCCCAGCCGCTGTGCCACTGAAGCGGCGCCGGGTTGGAAGCCTGATCTGCGCCCACGGTGAACTCGCCGCCTTCCTCCTGGCCGTCGTAGGTGCAGGCGATCCACTGCGTGGTGGCGTTGGTCACACAGTGCATGAAGACGTACACGCGCGAGACCACCACATCCTCGGCCACGGTCAGCACGTGGTGTTCGATGATGCGTTCGTTCTCGAAAGTAAGCGTAGCATCGAGGCGGACTTTGTCGAGCATGGAGCGCTTGGTCAGCTCGGCTCGTTGGCACTCATAGACGGCGCCGTCGGTCAACGCCGCTGGCTCGCCGTCCACGGTCAGGGCGATCTCCTCGATCTGCTCAATGCCGCCCTCGCTGTGCGCGGAGCCGATCCAGCCGCCGACGGCAGGGACGCTGATGACCACACCGTAGGCGCCGGTCGCGGTCCCCAGCTCAGCGTCCCGGTAGAGGATGCGGCCGATGGTCCAGGCGGCCCGCTCGCGCAGCTCGACGGTCAAGTCACCGTTCTTGATGGTCACGATGGCGTTACCCCTGAGGGCCTGAGCCTGCGCCGGCGCTACGCCCGCGAGAATCATCATGAGCAGGCATACTGCAGCGACACGGATGCTGCCGGTCAGTGTATTCACCACCGATCTGCGGCGCGCCGGCCTATTGCTAACTTGCACAAGTTCGTATCGGAGCAAATCGCCGCAAAGGGTCCTGCACGCGTCGTGGGAGGGGCCGAATACGAGGTCGCGTCGTCTGCGACCGAAGTATCCGGCCCGCCGGTGGGCCGGATGGGGCCCCACGGCCCTGCGGGCCGTTTCCCCATTCGGTCCCTCCATAACGCCGTGGATCCCCGAAAGTAAGCACTAGCGCGCCTGCCACCAGGCCAGGGCGCTGCCCAGGAGCGCCCCCACGTAGTCAGCAGCGGCCCGCCCCACCCGCTGGTACGTGGTCGGAGCCGGGGGCTGAGCACCGGACCGCGGCACTTGTGCGGTTTGTTCGACGCGAGCGGGGGTGCGCGCCTGCTCCTGCTCTCCCCTGGGTCTGAGTTCGAAGCTGCTGGTCAGCGTGATGGGAAGCTCGCCCATGCCACCCATGTTGGCGCTACAGGTGAAGGTCATCTGCGCGTCGGCGGTCTCAACTATGCCCGTGGCGAGGTTGACGGTGCGAGTCATGTCCTCGATGGCGAGGTGCGCGTTCTTGACATCAATGTCGCCCTCCTGGATGGGGTTCTTCGCGGTGAAGTCAGGCAGATCGCCCTCAATCGTGGTGATGATGACCGCGTGCTCCGTGTCCAGGCTATCCAGGCGCGAGGTCGTGGTCAGTGACACCTCGCCGATCTCCGGCATCTCTGAGGTGCGCGTGGCGGTCCAGGTCTCGGCCAGCGGAAGGGCCTCGTCCGCCAACTCAACCGTTGAGCCCAGGGTGGCGATGACGGGCATCGGGATGCCGCCGCCAGCAAGGAGATCGAGCTTGACGTCCTCCATCCCATGCGCCTCCAGCACATGCCCATGCCTGTCCACCTTCATAGTGACAGGCTGAAGGTCCTCGCTCTCCCGTGATTCGCCCATGAACTCTGAGGTGAGCGTGCCGAAGTTGAGCTGCACCGCGGCAACGCCCTCTGCGTCAACCTCCATGACCTCCACGGTCATGTCCACCTCGGCGCTGCCGCTGACCGCAACCGGTATGCCACCCCCCATCTCCAGGCCCAGCAGCTTCGCGGAGATATGAGACTGAACCTCGACTCCCGGCTTGAAGTCGTACTGCAGCGACACCGAGGTGTTGAGTTGGCAGATTCCCGGCGAAGCGGCGAGCAAAGGCAGGAGCGCGATGAGGACGCGACAGCGCTTCATTGACATCTTCCTCCCTGATGGCTATCCGGCGGATGTCATGCACTAACAATAGACTTGGTGCGAGGGCATTGGGTTCAGGGCTTCGAAGCGAGCTGCGGCTGGCAGCAGCCGCCCTCAACAGCCGGACAGGACAACACGACGTGCAGCATTCTAACCGCAGACGCCCGCCGGACGCAAGCGGCAGGTGTGAACGGGGGCGCGCGGAAATTACCAGTAGGCTGGACATGGAGTACCCAGACGCGCTCGGCTTGATGCTTCGCTGAGGCACGGTGACGGGGGGCGCCCTGCGGGGGTTGAGGGCAGTCGCCTACGCCAAGGCTACGGCGCCCGTGCCCCCCGCCACGGACAGGTCCAGGGACGCGAAGCCGCCTTCGCACCGCAGGGATTGATGGTGATGTTGGGCGCGATTATTGCACTGGAGCCCGAGACCGCCGCGCGAGCCGAGGACGTCGAGCGGCTGGCGCAACTGCTGAGCGAGTTCGCCGACCCCGTCCTGGCGTTCGGAGACGCCGAGGGCGCCTGCGCACAGGCGGGAGTTGACCTGCTGGAGACGTCCAGCGAGCTTGCGGCAATTGCCGCCGCCGTGCGGCGCACAGGCGACGATCATGCGATCGTGCTGAGCACCGACCTCGTTCATCCCTCCTCGGAGCTGGTGCGCTACCTGGTTCACATAAGGGCCGGGCATGAGGCCGTGGTCCCGGTGCGCGGGGATGGGTCGCCGCAGCCGCTGTGCGCCCTCTATCACGGCCGCTGCGCCGGCCGCGCCGAGAGCCTGGTGGCGGCGGGAGAGCGCAAGGCGGAGGCGCTGCTGGCGGAGGTCGAGGTGCGCATGGTGACGGTCGAGGAGGTCGCCAAGTTCGGCGAGCCCGAGGAGCTACTGGTACGTCGCGGGATGCGTTAGAGATGGCGAAGGGCAACGACGACGGCAACAGCAGATAAGTAACCGGGAGGCAATACAAAATGCGCAAGACAATTCTGGTGTGCGGACTGTTGGCCGTGGCAACCAGTGGCTGCTGGACGGCGGCGGACGTTCAGAACGCCGACTTCGCGGCGGGCGTCGTGGGGCAACTGCCGGAGGGATGGACCGGAGAGGAGGGCGCGGCCGCGGTCTTCGAGTACTTCGATGCCGATGGGCACAGCGGCACGACCTGCCTGCAATACCATGCCCAGCAAGAACAGGAGCAGCTCTTCGTTGAGCAGAGTGTGAAGCTGGCGACCGAGACCGAGTACGTGCTGTCGGCGTGGCTGAAGTCCGACGGCGCCACCATGCCGACGGTCGAGGTCAGGCAGCCGGGCGAAAAGGCCGCTCTCGCGCGCGTGGCGAGCGACGGCAGCACGACCTGGCAGAAGTTCAGCGTGCGGTTCAACTCGGGGCCGGTGAGCCAGGCGGCAGTGCAGCTGTTCGGCGACCGAGGACCGCGCCGCATGAGTCGGGCAGGTAAGTCGTGGATAGATGACGTGCGCATCGCGAAGGCCGGCGAGGAGCCGCTGGAGGGCCCTATCCCCGGCGGTTACGTCGGGCCGCCGCCGGGCGAGAACCTGGCGCTGGGCAAGAGCTACACCTGGTCGCAGAAGCCGAGCTACGGATACAGCACCGACGAGGGCGACAGCACGCAGTTGACCGATGGTCAGCACTCGGTCGGGTACTTCTGGGTGCAGAAGAGCACCGTTGGCTGGCAGATGCGAAAGCCGCTGAGCATAACCATTGACCTGGAGGACGCGGCGCCCATCTGCGGGGTGTCGTTCAACACCGCAGCCGGGACGGCCGGCGTCGGCTGGCCGGCGATGATCTTCATCCTCACCAGCATGGACGGCGATAGCTTCGAGTACGTTGGCGAGTTGATCTCCCTGAGCGGTGAATACGGCCTGCCGGAGCCGCAGCAATATGTCATCCACCGCTATGTGACCGATCGGCTGAAGGCTGCCGGGCGCTACGTGAAGCTGGTCATCTGCCCGGCGGCCAAGTTCGTGTTCTGCGACGAAATCGAGGTCTACCGGGGTGACTTCTCGCTGGCAGAGGCGCTGCCCGGCGAGCCGGTTGAGGACGATCAGGCGCTGATCGCACAGCATCGCCTGCAGGGCATCGTCGGCGTGCGGCTGATGTACGACATCCAGGATCTCCGCAAGATACTGGCGGACGCGGACCTGAAGCCGACACAGAGAGACGACCTGTCCCGAAGGCTGGACGCCCTGCTCGACGAAGCCCTCGCGACCAAGTTCGATAGCGTGGAGTTCTGGCGCGGGCTGCCTTACAACGACCTGCAGGCGCGTATCTACGCGGTGAACGCGGCGATTCGCCGTGCGCAGGGCTTGCCCGAGATCGCCATCTGGCAGAAGAACCGGTGGGACATGCTCGACCCGATGGAGCGGCCCGAAGGCGAGGGCGCCAGCGTGACTGTGCCGATGATGAACGGGGAGTACCGATCGGCGGCGTTCAACCTGACGAACTACTCGGACCGGCCCCTGCAGGCGAAGATCTCGATTGAGATGGCCGACGGAACCCCGGCGGACTTCGTGACCATCCAGGAGGTCCAGTACGTCCAGACCCAGGAGCGGCAGGTGGTGGCGGATGCTCTGCCGGTGGCAGGCAGAGACGACCGGGGGTGGGCGCGGATACCGACGCCGGCGGGCATGACCAAGCAGGTCTGGCTGACCCTGCACCCGACGGATCTGGCGCCCGGCCGGCATCAGGGGACCATCAGGGTCGAGATGGGCGCGAAGAGCTTCGAGGCGCCGCTGAGCGTGGAGATTGCGCCGACGCAGTTCCCACGGCCGCCGCTGTCGGTGTTCTGCTGGGACTACGTCGGGGACACGGTCTCCTACGCGCCGAACGTCACCGACCTCGATGGGCTGGCCGAGAATCTGCGAAGCCACTACGTGGACGCCCCGTGGGCCCAGTCGGGAAGCGTCCCCTGGCCGGACGAAGGCGCCATTGATGAGGAGGGGCATCTGACGCAGCCGCTGGACTTCGGGGCGCTCGATCGGTGGTTTGACCGCTTCCCGGATGCCCGCTTCTACTGCATGTTCCCGAATATGCTCGGCGGCTACCGGCTGCGCAACGGCCTTGAGCTTGGCACCCAGCGCTGGCAGACGGCGATGGGGGAGTGGATTACCGCCATCGTTGAACATGCGCAGGCGAGGGACATCGAGCCTGAGCGTCTTTGTCTGCTGCTGGTAGACGAGCCGCACTCCGACAAGAACGAGCAGCTCATCATTGACTGCGCGCAGGCTTTGAAGCAAGCGCAACCTCGGATAACTGTGTTCGAAGACCCGGTCCGGCCGGACCCGACCCAGGCCCTGCAGGAGATGTACGAGGTCAGCGACATCCTCTGCCCGAACCTGCCGCGGCTGATGACCGGAGGACAGAGGGCAATAGAGTTCTACCAGCAGCTCCAGCGCGCGGGCAAGCGGTTGTTCATTTACCAGTGCTCCGGGCCACACAAGCTGCTCGACCCGTACACCTACCACCGCCTGGAGTCATGGCATGCTTGGCGGCTTGGCGCGACCGGCATCGGCTTCTGGGGATACATAGACAACAAGCCGACCGGGTCCTCCTGGGACAACTTCAAGTGCGGCGGGACGAGCTACTCGCTGGTCTACGCCGACGAAAGCCACCTCGCCGACAGCAAGCAGTGGGAGGCGGTCCGGGAGGGCGTCGAGGACTACACCTACCTGGCGATGCTGCGCGACGAGGTGGACAAACGCAAGGGCGAGGATACGGCGGCGGTCAAGCAGGCGCGCGGACTACTGGACACGCTCCCTGATGAGGTAACGGGTGACTGGAACCCCGGGGCCTTCAGGTGGGC
>JALGVE010000032.1 GCA_029820045.1 Candidatus Zipacnadia bacterium
GAAGCTCGCGCCACCCCGGGGACCGTCCCCTTTTTCGCTGCTTGTCCGCCGTAGCCTTGGCGGAGGTGGATCGTCTGCGAAAAGGCCGACTGTCCGCCTGTTGCGGCCCCTTCATACTTGCACAGCCCCAGCCGGCTAAAACCGATGCTCCTGGCCGACTTGTCGCCCGTAGCCTTGGCGAGGGGGGGAGGCTTCGGTGAAGGTGGAAACGACGCGTTGGGCCGTATCTGCGCAGGCGTGAGCGCAGGCGCTACCATGCGAAGGTGTATGCCGTTGGAGCTTGGGCGGTTGGCGTCAGGGCCCTATCGAAGGAGGTCGCGCACCGCGCGCATGACAACCTCCGGCGAGATGCCCGTCATGCAGGCGCCGTCGTAAGGGCACTCGGCGCGTGTGCGGATGTAGCAGGGCGCACAGGGCATGTCGGTGACTACCTTGCGCCCTTGGCCGAACATGGCAATCTCCTGAGGCGGTGTGGGACCGAATATGCCGACGACCTTTGTGCCAACAGCCACCGCCGCGTGCAAGGGAAAGGCGTCGGCGCTAACGACTAGGTCGCAGAGGGAGAGTAACGCGCAGAAGTGCCTGATAGCGTGGTTGCAACCCGAGTCGATCACAAGGTCGCCGAGTTCGCGCTTCAGAGCGGCATTGGTCTCGGCCTCCGCGCGGCCACCGACAAGCAGCACGCGAGCATCGAGGTTGTCATGGAGGAGGCGCGCCAGCGTCGCGAAGTGGGCTGGGGGCCAGTCCTTGGTCTCAAAGCGAGCAGTGTTGCCGCCCGTTGCGAGGGCGACGATTCTATCGGCTTCAGGGTCAACACCAAGAGAGGCCAGGAGGGCATGGGCGTAGGTGCGCTCGTCCTCAGACAGGTAGAGGGTGTATTGCTCGCCTTCATAAGGCACTTCGAGGAGGTCGAAACAAAGCTGGGGTAGGGTTCTGTCATTCTGACGGAAGCGGGCCGAGTCCGACACGCTTAGGCGTACGTACGAGGCAGAGGCATCGTTAGCAGGGCAGAGCTTACCGCCTTCGTCAATGCCGTAGCCGAGATGCTCGTCGGCCGGGACGAGTTGAGCGAGGGCGACCTCGGCCGGGTCTGCCTCCAGGCTAATGACGAGATCGAAGCGCCTGGCCAGCAGCAGGGGCACCTTCTGCCAGGTGTACTCAATGACTTCATCAAGCAGCGGATTGCGCCGAAGCAGCGGGGCGGCAACAGGGCTGGTCAGCCAAGTGATCCAGGCGGGATCGTACTTGCGCCGCAAGGCATGGAGAATCGGGGTGGACTTGATCACGTTGCCGAGTTGATGTACTCTCACGACGAGGATTCGGGCGCCCATCGGCTCGTAATGAGTGCAGTCGGAGCACTCGGAGTCGTAAGGACAGGGCTTGTAGCCGGTGAAGAGGCGGCAGTCATACCTGTACTGATCTGACATGATTGGGCCGGGATCGGCGGCACCTCGCTAGGCAGTTGGGAGACCGGAATTGTCCGAACGCATTCTGATTGTGCGCATGTCATCCTTGGGCGATGTGGTGCAGAGCACCCCTGTGGCGCGCGCCCTTAAGTCAGCAAGGCCGAACTGCCACCTGACGTGGGTGGTGCAAAGGGCAGCAGCCCCTCTGCTGGCGGGCAACTCGCACATTGACGAAACCCTGGTGCTCGATACGAGGCCGGGGCCACGCAACATGCTTGAAGCATGGTCGCACATGAAAGCGCGCGAGTTCTCAGCGGCGATTGATCTGCAAGGTCTCCTCAAGAGCGCCATCGTTACCTACGCAAGTGGCGCCGAGCGGCGCATCGGTAAGGAGGAGGCGCGCGAAATCGCGCACTTCGCATATACCGAACTCTCGCCGGAGCGCTGGGATCAGACCTACATATCGCAGCGCTACCTGGAGCAGTGTGAAAGCTTCGGCGTTGATACCAACGACTATGTGCCCGAGGTGTTCCTGGACAGCGACGACTTCGGTCCGGCTGACGAGCTGTTCGCCGCAGAGAACCTGGGCGATCAGGCCCCTGTAGTTGTGCTGGTCGCGTTCTCGGCCGAGCCACGGCGCGAATGGCCGGCGGAGTACTTCGTGCAGCTAGCCGACACGCTGAGTAGCACCCTTGGCGCGCGCATCATCATCCCGGGCACTGAGCGGGAACGCCTCCGAGCCGAGGCACTCGCCGAACGCATGAACTGCCAGCCAATCGTCTTCGCCGGTGAGACGAGTATCCGAGAAGCTGCGGCACTGCTGGCGCGAGCAGACCTGGTTGTCGGCGGCGACAGCGGACTTACGCATATTGCGTTCGCAGTCGGAACGCCAGTGGTCTGTGTGCTGGGGCCAAGTCCCCTGCGCAATGGCCCGAAAGGAGAAAGGGCGCGGACAGTGTATGTTGATGACATTCCCTGCAGGCCCTGCCGGCCGCGGCAGCGTTGCGAACACCACGACTGCATGAGGATGCTCACTCCACAAATGGTGGCTGATGCGGCCTTGGAGCTGGCGACAACGGTCGGGTTGCGCTGAGACAGCGTCCCTCGTGTGAACTGAATCTTCGCGTGAGCAGGCGCTAATACCTTCCGGCCCCTCTCCCGCGATCCCGCGCGATGGGCGCGGCGTCTTGGGAGAGGGGGGAGTGCATTCAGCCGAGCAGCACCTGCTCTTCCGCAATGCCGCCTTTGTCTGAACTCGCGCGGATGGTGAGGCGTGCGCCCTCCTCGCCGCGGATGAACCACTCTAGCTCCCTGGAACCTGTGAGACCCGCCAGATGGCCGATCTCCTGATAGCGGCGCCGTGAGACCACCTCAGCTTCCCCTGAAGTGATGAGTTCCACTGTGACGGGCTTCATCGCCTTCAAGCTCAAGCCGTGCTGACTGACGTTCGTCGGGAAGGCGCCTGAGTTCGCCACCGTGGCGCGCACGCGGTAGATGGAACCATCCAGACGGTCAACAGTGACATGCCTTATGCAGACTGCGGCATGGCGCTCCGCATACTCCATTATGAACCGAGCAGAGCCCGGGGCTATCCGCTCGCGCAGTTCGTCAAGTGAAGGACTAATGAGCCAGAAGCGCTTCCAGCCGCCGATCTCGACGCGCCCGAGCTGGGGATGCTCGAACTCATGCCAGTCCACGAACATCTCGTGCTCGGGATGCTCGTCATGGTAGCGGAGGGCATCCAGCTCCCAGAGCGGACGTTCGTCAGGCTCGGCCGCGAAGAATTCCTCCTGAGTCATGCCGGCCGCATTGTAGATGTTGCCAAGCTCGATCTCGAAGTGGAATAGCCCCAAGTGCTGGTAGCCCCAGTCGGCCGAGTGCCCCCTGAGCGATATCGGTGGCTGGCTGTCATGGCGGTAATCAATCGTAGCGCGCATGCCAAAGCCGCATAGCTCGGCCGCGCGCGCGCCGAGGTCCTTGAAGACCTTGCGGTCCGCGGCCGGGATGTCCTCCTCGCTACCAGTGCTGGGCGGAGTCAAGATGCCGTTCGTGCCGCAGTGGAAGCCGAGTATGCCGAAGATGTTGGGATGGGCGTAGACGAAGTCAGCAAGAGCGCGCATCTCCGGCTCGGAGAACGGGAAGTCGCCCGCGCCGCCTTGCTCGTGCTCCTGTGCCCAGTTGGCAGGCCAGTTGCGGTTGAAGTCGTGGCTTCGGACCGGTCGGCGGATCTCACCGCCATCGTAGTCGTCAATTGCGCCCTCCGGGTAGACCTTGAAGAACGGGCCGTCTGCATCCTCAGGCTTGCGAGGCACCATGGAGCGGGGGTCATCCTTGGAGATCTTCATGTCGCCGTCGGGGCGCTCGATGCGCATGGAGAGTATCCAGCCGTCACCGTCCACGTCCTGCTGATAGAGAGCGTTGGGCTCGTGAGGCTCATCAATGCGGCTGCGAATCTCACCGCCGGTTGTTAGCGCGAACTCCGCGCCATCAGGGTTGAGGCGAGGGATGACGTAGAAGACCACCTCATTAAGCAGGCGCTTGACATCAAGGTCGTCCGGGGTGCCAGTGAGGAGATCGTGAATGAGCTGCAAGGCGGCGGTGCAGCCGGCGACCTCCTTCGCGTGTATGTTGCCGTGAACGAGGAAGCCCGGCTTGTGCTCCGGCGCTCCCGTAGCGAAGTCCGTAACCTCCAGCATCCAGAGGTCGCGACTCTCCGGTGTCCGGCCGAGCGAATGGAGCTTGCAGCAGTCAGGGCGAGCGGCCACGGCGCCGTTGAGGTAGTCAGTGAGCTGATCGAAAGAGTACCAGCCGTCATAGCGTGGTGGGGGCAGTAAGGGCATGTGAGTGTCCTCCTTCAGGCAGTCACAAGTGCGCGTGGGGCAGATGGGGCTATTCTCCTGGGGAGGGGAGAGGTCCTCTGCGGGCTGGGGAAGGGCGGCCTCACCCCCGGCCCCTCTCCCTCGACGTAAACGACACGTCTTGGGAGAGGGGAGAACGCCAACGACGAAAGGAAACAAAGCAACGACAGCAACGAAGGGTAACGCCAACGAACAAGGGCCTCGCCTCTGGCCACTTTCTCGAGGAGGAGCACGGTTCGCGCGGTCACCGTCTCCTTCGCTCCCGGCGCACAGTGAGAACAACACGCGAGAGCAAACCCTCGCTGTAGTACCAGTTGCTAACTCGCAACTTGTAGTTCCTCACTCCTACTGCCCAGCATCCACCCAGATGGGGCTTGACCACGCCATCTCGCCATCGGTCTGAAAGACACGCATGTAGTAGAACGATGAACCCTCGGCGTCCCAGTCCACCTCATCGAACTTCATGTGTCGCCTTCCCCCAGCTCCCTCACTGTAGATAACCTCGCCGTCTTGCACCAGTTCGATCCAATCTAGGGGCGCCGTACCGATGACCTCGCCCTCCATGAAGCGGTCCCCCTCGTAGCCCGGGATCTCCTGGCCCATCATCGCTCCGTTCACGCGGAAGTCCATGAGGATGCGCGCGCCGGTCGTGGCGTAGCAGCGGCGCTGGTACATCGCGTCGAAGATCGCCTTGCGCGTGAGTTCAGGCGCCAGCACCGCGATGAACCCGCTGCCGAGCCGGTGGTGAATGTGCGGCTGCCGGTAGCACCATTGAGCGTTGCCCGGGTTACCGTCGTGCCCATCACTGGAGGCCATGAACCCCAGGCGGTGGCCCATCTTCAACGCATCCAGCGCCCCCAGGCCCTCGTGCCGATCAGCCGCGTAGCCGGGGAAGGGTGCGCCGTAATACTCAGAGTTCCCCCAGGTTGAGTAGACCTCCACCAGGCGGTCGAACTCGGGGTCGCGGTAGGACCAGTCAACCGGGAAGAAGCCGGTGCTGGAATGATGCGCAATGGTCAGCGCCCTGGCGCCGCACTCACGCAGCGCCTGCCAGAGATCGGCGGGGGAGCGGCTGTCATCCGTGATGGCGTTATGCCCGGCGCCCGGTGGTGTGTTCTTGAAGAAGGGCCAGCCGGTGTCGCGGTAGTAGACGTTGCGATGCCCGTACTTCGCAGAGGTCCATTCGTACCCGGGTATGACGACGAAGCGCCCGTCCTCGTTGTATTCGTCCATCTGCTCCATGCGCTGATTCCAGTCGGCCTCATCGTGTATCTGCCAGTCGTGCTCGGCTACCGCGAACACATCCAGGCCAGCCACATCGCGGGCGTAGAGGTAGTTCTCGTCCAGCGTTCCGGTGCCACAGGTCCGCCCCGAGCCATGCTCCTCTCCGGTGTGTGCGTGCAGGTCGCCGAAGTATACGTTGTAGTCGCCCACGCGAGGCGGCTCGGGCCTGCCGCAGGCCGCAGCGACTGCGCCCTCGATGTCGCACTTGAAGATGGGGCGCGCGAACATGTCCACGTCCACCTTGAACCATCGCGCGGACGGTTGCCTGTTGACCGGCACAACGTCAATCCGCGCCCGACCGCCCTCGGGCAGCATCTCTTTCGGGACCTTGAGCGCCATGATGCCGTAGGTCGCCGCGCTCTCCTCGGTGATATGTGCGTCAAGCTTCAGCGGCTGGTCCTCCCGCGCCCAGGCCCTCCGCCTGACGTCGTAGGCAAGGGTTACCTTGCCCTGCCGCCACACGCGGTCCTCCTTCGTGACGTTGAAGGAGATGAGGTGGTTGCTGCCCCCCGGGGGTAGGTTCAGCTTGACCTCAAACCGTCCTGAGGGCTGCGGGAATATCGAGCCCATCCCCATGCCCACGGAGAGCACGAACACCACCCATCTCGCGCCGGTCCCGGCCGGGATCTCCTCGGTCCAGAACTGAAGGTGATCGCGGCCGTCCTGATGGATATAGTAGGCAGACCGCGCGTCCGTAAAGGAGGCCACCCATTCGCGCTCTCGATGCGCGCGGCCCCATTCCGAGACCTCCCCGAATCCCGCCACCAGGTCGGCCTGGTAGCGGCTCAGCGCCTCTTGCTTGATCTCCTCTTCGGTGCGTCGCCCACCACCGTTGCCGTGCATTTTCAGCATCTTTATGCGCCTCCGCTCTACATTGAAGGTGGGTTACCGCCGATAACTTCTATGAGGACCCGCGCGAGTCCTTTGCCCGTGTGACGTCGAGGCCCACGACCCCGAAATCATCACTGGTGCTGGTGAGTGAAGGGTCCTGATTCCTATGAATAAGTGAACGCCAGGGCGGGTATAACCGAATCAGGACGAGTCTTTCTAGGGCCTCGGAGGTGTGCGAAATGCCGCACGAGATCCTGTATGAGTACATCGGTCCGAATGAGGGCTTTAGTACGCTGCGGCTGATTTGGGAGCCGGTGAGCAACCACATTTCCCTGTACTTCCGCACAGACCGCGAGGCCGTCAATGGCGTCGTCAAGCCCCTGGATGAGATGATAGAGTACTTCGACCGGCGTGCGCTTGCCGGTCCGCCTTGGAACGGGTGGGTTGCGCGACAGGCCCGCGGCCAGTTGGCGGCAGTGGCAGGTGAGGAGGCCCCCCCGGATCCTATAGAGCCCGAGGATAACCACGCGGACCTGCAGAAAACCGGCTAGCACTCGGCGGCGCGACTCCGTCCGCCGCGAGCTGTTCTGCGCTCAGCTTCCCGGGTTTGCGAGGGTCGGCAGGGGTCGCGTCGTGCGAATCCTGATGCCGAGCAGACGCAGTAGGACCTGGGCGTCCCGCGCGGTAGGGGCTCCCAGTGCGGCAGCCACGAACTCGTCCTGGAGCATTCCCGCGCACATGCCCCAACTTGGATGCGACGCCACGAAGGCATCCTCGCCGAGCTGTGGCAGCCGCGACACCTCAGAGACCTCCGCGAAGTGCGTCACCATCTGCTCGTAGTACTTTCGGGCCTCCTGCGCATCCGCCGCCGCGCGCATGACCACGAGCTGTACCGTCTTCTCCCCAAGCTCCCCGTCAGCTATCAACGCCTTTGCCGGCTCCCCTTCACCGAACAGCTCAACCTCTTTGTAGTCCAGCCGCAGTGGATTGCGCCATCCCCGCGGCAGCACTCGGGTCAGTCGCGGCCTCTCGGTCAATGGAGGGAGGCGGGGCCCCAGCTCGGCCGCCAGGTCTTGCGCCTGTTCGGCCCCCGCTTCAGCCGCTTGTTCCGGGACGATCCGAAGATAGAAGCAACCGGCATACAGGTGCAGTATCGGCCCCTCCAGGTATCCTGCAGCGGTAGTGGAGAGCCGCTGTGTCATTCCCCCGGTGTGCCGAGCGAAGACGCCGAGCGCATCGAGTGGCGTACGGAAGGTGAGCAGCATCGCGTGGACCCCGGCCTTCGCGTCGGGAGCTGTGTAGCTCGCGCAGGCGCCCAACTCGAGGTCATAGTCAAGGATGGTCTCCGCGTCATCCGGCAACTCCTGCGCGACCTCTGCAGGCCCGAATACGCGTACCTGTTCGCGCCTTGTCCATGCGCCGACCTCCGCCGCAAGCACGTGCAGCACGGCCTCCTGAACGGTTGCTCCCTCGGGTAGGGGCTCAGGCTCGCGCGGCTGCGCCAGGATCGGCCCGCAACTGAGACTGAATGCAAAGAGGACAACTGTCGCCGCCCAGCGAACTAATCCCCGGCAAGATGGGAAGACTCCGCAAACGAGGGTGAGTGTTATGTCTCCTATTGAGCGCATAGGTATTTCCACTCACTTTCTGCCGGCAGCGAACGGCGAGTCCCTCTGGGACGCCATAGACCAGGTCCAGGCGATGGGGCTGCGCGGGTTCGAGCTGGTCCCTGACGACTACGGCGAGCAGGTTGCGGAGCCGTATGTGCCCAGCGTCGGCGTCTGGGCCCACGACCTCAGTCATGACGATCGCGACTGCCTACGCGAGGCGCTAGCGCTCTTCGACACCGTCACCCTCCACGCTAACCACCTCGACCTGAACATCGCCTCCATGAACCCCGGCATCCGTTCGGAGTCCGAACGCCAGTACCTGGAATGCCTCGAACTCGCCGCGCAACTTGGAGCCTCAGTTGTGTCGTTTCATCGAGGCACCGCTAACCCGGTTCGCGTGCATGACCTCACCGAGATTGAGCGCCATAACATCGAGTTCGGCCTCCGCGCCGCCAAACTCGCCGAGGAGCATGACCTGCTGGTCGGCTTTACGGTCGGCGGCCCCGGCGGGCTCGACTCTCAGATGCGGGAGCTGCTCGCGATTGATTCAGATCGCGTCGGCATCAACTTGGACGTCGCGCGCGCCGCCATCGCCGGGCCGCCGCCAGAGATCTGGGCTCGCGAGTTTGCAGGCCAGATCATCGAGGTACAGGTATGCGGTGTGTTCCGGGACTGGTCAGGTCTGGCAACCCACGAGCCGATTGAGCGCAACAACGTCATTGACTACGAGGCGCTGCTGGCTGAACTCCAGACCCAGAGCTATGACGGCCCTGTGATTTGCGAGATCGAGGGGTTCGACATTGAGAATGCAGTGTCGCATGCCCTGGCCGCCCGCGCAATCCTGCGCGAGATGTGGACGAGCGCATAGGACTAGACGAACCCGTACGACCCAACAAGAACTCTGTTGGTTGGCCTACATGACATAAGCTATGTTATACGTATCTGCGTCTCATTGCCGGTCGCGGACACCACAATCCCGCTGTCACCATGACCGTGTTCCCCGGCTTCCCCGCCTTCGCCTCCATAAACAGCAGCCCCCGGATCTACGGTTCCCGGGGGCTCGATGACTACTTGAGCGTTCTCTTGCTTAGAACACAGCCGAGACCGTCGCTGAAGTCAGACTGTCTGCGTCCAGGTCCTGCCAGGACAGGGAGACCTGAATCATACCGAGATCGTAGCCTGCTCCCAGGGTCACATCGCCGTCGGCGAGGCCGCCCCGCACTACTACTGCGCTCAGGAGCGGCGGCTTCCACTCCGCCCCGATATTGAACTGCGTATCAGCCTCATCCGTAATGTCCACAATGTCGGCCGCCACCAGGACCCCGGCGGGAAGGTCCACGGACGCGCCCAGATCAAACGTGCTCTGGAACTGATCCGTGACATCCCTGGCTACGAGTCCCACCTTCAGGTCGCTGACAGGAAGTGACTGCCTGAACATAACGCCAATGTCGCCGACGAACTTGTCGTTGCTCGTGGAGCTTACCTGCTCCACCTGCGAGCCGCTGGACGTCGTCTCGACGCGGCGGAGCGCCACTCCCCAACTCATTCCGCGTTGTCCGAAGGGCATCCCATAGCCAGCGCCCAAGTTATCAGTGTCGCTATTGCCCATGTCCATCTTCCAGTACCCGATACCCCAGCCCGCTGTGCGACCCTTCAGCCGTGCCGAGTAGTTGAGGCCCAGGGTGTCCACGTCCGAGTCCAGGTCAATTGTGCCAGAAATGTGACTAGGGAAGGGCGACAGTGTGATAGGGGCAGGTTGCAGATAGGGAAGTCCGGCGGGGTTCTGGGACCACGCCACTGAGTCATCAGCTACGCCGACCCCCGCATTGCCCATTGCCAATGACCTCGCGGTCTGAGCGCCCGCGGGCGCGACCATGACCACCACCAATGCTACAGTCATTACCAGCCAGTACGCATTACGCATAGCGCTTCCTCCGTTCGTGCTTGGTGCTTGGTTGACTAGCGCGCACACGCCTAAGGTGCGTCTTCGGCGCCGCTTGCGCTTTTTCCTGCCTCATAGACAGACTTCAGCGCGAGTTGTTGCGCAGATTGCTATTGCGGTAATCGCGGGCTATTCCGACTCAGGATGGAAAAGGCGGTTGTAAGCGGTCTGCAGACCGTCCTGACGAGTTCGGTACTCCTCCCACGGGCCCTCCTGTGTCAGTATGTGAAGGTCAGACAGCCTCGGCCGTCCGGGAGGCGGCCCTACATCCTCTCTCACCGAGTAGGCCCCCACCAGCTCCCTGATTGCCTCCTGCCCCTCCCTCGACAGGCTGAAGTCCGCGAACAGCATTGCCGCATGTGGATGGGGAGCGCGGCTGAGAATCGCCACGGGGCCGATGATCATGGGCACCCCGTCCTTCGGCCAGACAGCCTGCACAGGCTTCCCGTCCCGTTCTGAGGCCTGATAGACTCGATAGCCGACGATCCCGCCCGCCAGCTCGATCTCGCCGCGCAGGAGGGCCTCCAGCGTGTCCTTGGATGACTTGAATAGTCGCGGCTCCTGCGCCGCCATGCGCCGCCAGTAGGAAGCTCCATATTCCTCCCGCAGAAAGTAGTACTGCGCGTAGGCCGAGCCTCCGGTCTGCGCGTCCTTGAGGCCAATCTCTCCGCGCCACTTCGGGTCAAGGAGGTGGGTCCAGGTAGCGGGGGCCTCGCCCGGCGACATACGCTCCTTGTTGTAGGCTATGCAAACGGTCACGGCACGCATCGCCCACCACACGCCAGGCTCCCTATACTCCGGCGGGATAAAGCGGGCCTGCGGCAGGTCGTACACGTAAAGCTCCCCCCGCCGGCGCAGATCAACAAAGACGGCTGGGTCCAGCACGTGCAGGGCGTCGGCCTGCACCTGCCCTTGCGCTATCTCGCGGTCTACGCGCCTGACTATGTCGAAGGTGCTTCCCCTGACCAGGTGGGTGTTGATGAAGGGGTACCTGGCCTGGAAGCGCTTCAGGAACTCGCTCGCCTGTGCGCGTGGCAAAGAGGTGTACCACCAGAGCTCCCCCTCGCGCCGCGCCAGCGCGATGATCTGCTCCTGGGACAACTCCTTCTCGGGTTGGCCCGGCTCGGTGACTGTCACCCGTATCTCCCCAGGTCCCGGCGGCGGGCAGCCGCCGACGATGACCGCGAGAATCACCGTCATCATCGCCCCGACGACAGCTCTGGGCGCATTCGCCATCTTCTCACTTCTCACTGCGAGCGTCCTTTCCTGACGCCGCCGCAAGCGCAGCGCAGCTTGTTGTCGGAGTTCGCTCTTGCGCCTGCGCGGGCCTGCTCGGCGGCGCTAGCCGCGGGCCGACCTGCGCGAATGATCAGGGTCAGCGGTCGTTAGCTGCGGTTAAGCGTCGTACCCCCTCGACACCTTCGACGGGCTCCGTGAGCAGGTGTTCCCCTACCGTCTCCAGCACGGGGTCGAAGATGAGTATCTCCGCTACTCTGGCCTCTTCCCCTTCTGTCTTCGCAACCGCTCGCGTGGCGTCCAGAACGGCGCATGGGTCGTCTCCTGTCCCTGAGAGAGCGACAGCCATCCGCATCCCCTGCCCCACTGCGCTTTCTTCGGCGAGCCGCCTTAGCTCAAGGGCCGCCAGCCCGGCTCGCAGGGGATCGTCCCGCTCGTAGCCCCCTGTCCCCCACTCCGCCAGCAAGCACTCCTGTTGCAGCCCGGTAAACTCGCCGCCGTACGTGATGACCACCCGCACAAACGCCTCGATGAGCCTCTCGAGCTCCTCAAGTGTCGGTCTTTCGCCCGCTCCTGGCGCTTGGAGCGCGAGCACGACGCGCCTGCCCCTCTCCTCCTGTCCCGTGCGCGCGTGAGCACGCATTTGCCCGGCAAGGGTGTGTCGCATTGCCGCAAGCATCCTGGCTTGCAGCGCAGCATCTTCGGCCACCCTTCCCATCGCCCACCGGATTTCCTCGACCTCATCCGTTGCCGCCAGAGGCTCGCGCGGGCCGTCGCGGGCATTTGCGGCGCCAAGCATCTCAGCCGCGAGTTCTTCGACCGGCTCGACGATGCTGCCGCCGCCAAGTATCGCCAGGGCGCTTGCCAGAAGCAGCACCGTCAGCGCCGCCACTGCGCTTCTGCCCACGATCTCCCCCACCATGCCCTCCTGCATCTGTCGGGCGCAGCCCATCTTGAGTGTGCCGAGCTTCCTCCCACCATGCACAAGCTGGGCGGTGGCCGTGGTGATGCCATGCCTGCGTGCTGCGGCGCTGTCCTCCATCTCCGCCAGCAGGCGCTTCATCGCCTCCCGGTCGCCGCGCGCATAGGGCCTGCCGGAGGCATCCACCAGCCTGAGGTCCCTGGCAAGCGCGAAGGCGCCGAGGTTGCCTCTCTCGTCCAGCGCGGCTACGTAGACGACCTCCAACGCATACAGCTCACCCTCGACGCGGTGCCCGACCACCCGCTCCAGGTACTGCTGATAGCTCTGCCACGAGGGTCTCTCCTCCAGCCCCCCGAACTCCACCACGACCGCAGCCACTTCCCCGATGCTCAACTCCGCTTGCTGCTGCAGCAGGCGCGCGCTGTGCCGCATTGAGAGGTACCACACCGCCGCAACCGATCCGGCGACGAGGACTATCACCAGCCCGACGAACCGCGTGCGCATGCGCGCCAGCAGCTTCCGGGCGGGAGCGCGGACAACCGCGGCCTCGGCCGGCGAGTGTGAGGCCCGCAGCACGAGCAGGTATGCGCCGGACATGAGCACGGCGATGCCTGCGACGTGGTAGGGCGTCAGTTCCTGCCCGAGTATGATCCATGATACCACCACGGTCACGATGGCGCCGAGCAGCTTCAAGCTGACCGCCACGTGGACCGGTATTGCCGCCAGCCCGCGATAGTAGAGCGCCATTGCCAAGCTGCTGCTGACTCCGGCCAAGGCGATGAGTATGATCCACCCGCGCACGCTCAGGGCCGCAAGCCCAACATAACCGCCGCTCGCCGCGCACACTGCGCCCGTGACCAGGAACCCGACGCCGAAGCGCCAGAGAGCCACGGTCGCCGGCGAGAAGCGCCGCAGCGCGCTCTTGCCGAGTATCTCCGCCGCCGCCCGTGTTACTCCGGCGGCGAGAGCCAGCCCATCGCCGAGCAGACGGGCTGAGACCAGCTCCCTGCTGAAGGTCAGCTCGCCGGCGGCAATCAGCACATCAGCCGCCACCATGACGATGACGAGGAGGAACCGGAGGTATGAGACTTGCTCGCGGAGCGTGAAGTACGCAAACAGCGCCACGAAGATGGGCGCTGTCTTGGAGATGGAATTGACGACGCCGGCGGAAGCCAGGTCCACCGCCGCGGTGAACAGCAGGGCGCCCACGCCCGAGCCCAGCGCCCCCACCAGAAAAAGCGTGACCCAGGCGCGCCGGTCAGGCGGCTCACTGCCCTCCGGGCGGCGCCTAGATAGACCGATGGGCAGCAAGAAGACCAGTGCCAGCAGATACCTGGCGGCCACGACTGTTGACTGCGAGAGGTCCTCCAGCAGCAGCAGCTTCGTGAAAACCGGAGACAGGCCGCCGAGCATTACCCCGGCTATCACGAACGCGTAAGGCCTGAGATGTCCTCGCATCGCTCGCCCGCCGTTCGACGCTTCGTGCCTCTACCGAAGCCCCTTCAACGCCACGTCTTGGCGACTGAGTTCTCTCGCAGCCAGCCGCTCACCTTACCCTCCGTGACTACCTGGACCCACTCTCCGTCGCCTCTGAGCACGCGCACGAAGGCGCCCTCCTGCAATCGTTGAAGCGTCTCGAAGCTCTCGCCCGGGCCGCTGCGAAGCTCCGCTCGCTCCTGGGCGACGACACCCATGCGCACATGATCATAGCTCCACCACCTCGCGACCGCCGCAGCGCTCACCAGCGCAAACAGGATGCCCAGCACGACCAGCAGCCGCCTCAGGCGCCGCTTTCTCTCGGAAGCCAGCAAGAGAGCGATCGCCGTCGCCATGCCCAGCCAGTAGATGAGGGCGGCTGTCACAGCGAACTCAGTGAGAGTGAAGGCGCCCACGAGCCTGCGGCCTATCATGTGCAGCCATGTTGGCGGTGGCGGAGGGGCGCCCGCCTTTCGTCGTGCCAGCGCGCGTGCCAGGTTAGTGCGCACATCTTCATCTCGTGGCGCGAGCCTGGCGGCCCGTTGATAGCACGCGATCGCCCGGCCTATCTCGCCGGTGCGATAGAGCGCGTTACCCAGGTCATAGAGCACCCGCGCCCCATCTACCCCGCTGTCCACGGCGGCGCGGTACTCGTCGCGCGCCCGCGCAAAGTCACCGCGCTGGTAAGCGCTGTCACCGGCCTGCACCCTCGCAAGACCGGCCTCCTCCGCGCGCAGCGCAGCCACGCATGTGGCAGCCAGCAGAACCAGTTGAACAATCAGGAGCCTGTGTCGCATGAGCCTATCGCCAGCGAAGGGCGTCTTCGGTCTCGTGAATGAGTTGGCGCACCGCCTCCGGGAGTTTCGCCACCTCTTCGCCGCCCCCGGGCGGCGCGAAGCGTCCCTCCCGCAGTCTGAGCATCATCTGTCCAACCTGCTCGCTCAGTTCCTGCGGCGCGCCGGCATCCGCGAGCGCCAACTCCGCCGCTTCCGGCGACAGCCTGCTTGCCGCAACGCCGAGCTTATCGGCCACGAACTGCGTGAGCACCTCGTCGAGCCTCTCATACACTGTCCTTGCATCCAACGAGCGGCGCCCGATCTCCCTGAGACCTTCCCTCGCCCGCGTTGCCGCCTGCACGAACCGGCGGTACTTGGGATCTGCCTCCAACCTGCTGCGCGCCGCTCGCTGCCTGACGGCAACCGCGAACGCGAGCAAGGGTAACAGTTGGACCAGCCAGAACCAGGTGGTCGCCGTAAGGGGCGGGCGGGCCCTCAACGAGCCGGTTTTCTTGATGTATCTGATGTCCTCCGGGCCCTGCTCGCCGCTGCTCTCCTCAACCACGCCCCGCAGCACCTTGACCTCCACCGGTTCAGTCGTCGCCGTCAGGTATTTCCTTTTCTGGGCGTCGAAGTAAGGCAGCTTGACCGGCTGTATGCGCAGCGTCCCCTCCTGCCGCGGGATCAGGAGGTACTCGAAGGTGACTGTCCCGCCTATGCGATGGCCGCCCTCCGATGCCAGCGCCTCGATCCGTCTCTGTTCCCCGGATGGGTACCACTTGCAGGCGCCCGCCACGCTCAGCTTAGGGGCGTCGAGCTGACGCAGGTTGCCGGTCCCCTCGACCGTAAGCCTCGCGGTTAGCGCCTCTCCCGCCTTCGCCTCGGCCTTGTCCGTAGTCAGGGATGCCTTGAACTGCCCGACTGCTCCGGCGAAGCCCTGGGGCTTCCCCTGCTTAGGCAGGGGCCTGGCGTGGAGCTTGATGGGCGGGGTCCGGATGACCTGCTCGGGGCTGAAGAAGCCGACCGAGTACTTCACCTCCGCCGGGCCTATCGTGTACTCGCCGGGCGCGGGGGCGAAGAGCGCCGTCCGCTTCTGCACCAGGATGTACGCCTGCTCTCGTACCAGGACGGTTTGCTCAGGCACATCCGGCAAAACCTCCGCGACCAAGCCCTCCGTGCTGGGTGGATCATACGTGGACGGTCCCGCCAGCCGCACCCGGTGGTAGAAACTGAAGGTTAGCGTAGTCTGCTGTCCCACGTACGGTCGGGCGTTATCAACCTCGGTGGTGGCGAACACCTCCTGCCCGGCCTCCGGCAGCGCCGTGGTTCCCGGCGCCGTGGTGCCCGGTTGGGGCGGAGCGGGCGTCGTAGGCGGCGGCTGCGTCGAGCCGGTAACTGTCAACGTCAGGGGCCGTGTCTGCAGGAGTTCCCCGCCCGCCTGCAGCGTGATGGGCGGGATCGTGAAGGTCCCGGTCCGCGAGGCCCTCAGCCCGTACACGTACTGTATCGTCGCGCTGGCGCCGCCGGTCCCGAAAGACACGTTCTGACTTGAACTGCGCGACACCACGTCAAGGCCGTCAATGGCGGGAAGCTGTGGCTCGGCCACGTGCCTGAGCGTCCCGGTCACGACAAGCGTCAGCTCGACAGTCTCGCCCAGCGCGATCGTGTCGCGACTGAGGTCCGCCGCCACCTGTACATCAGCCAGCGCGAGCGAACATGCCACGCCCAAGGCCGCGACCACGACCGCCGCTCGGCTCAACCGCGCCCGACATATCCCGCGCGTGAGGGCGCTCACCAGTCCTTCTGCACCTCCCGCGCGGCGCTCGGCGGCGCCCGCCTAATGATGCGCTGGAGCGCAGTCTCCTCGGCCGCGAGCGCTCGCAGCAGCGCCGCCGCTTGCTCCTTAGTGAGGCCCTTGTCTTCCTTCCCCTTCTCTGCCTCGCTCGCGCTCTCTTGAGCCTTCTGAGCTTGCGACTGCTTGGCCTGCTGCTCATTTGCTTGCGCCTGCTGCTGCTTGGCCTGCTCTTCTTGTTGTTGCTCTTGTTGCGCGTTCTGTTGCTGCGATTGCTTTTCCTGGTCCTGCTTGGACTGCTGTTCCTTCTTTTGCTCTTCGTCCTGTTGCTGTTTCTGTTGCTTTTCCTGCTCCTTGAGCTTGCGGAGCGCAAGCTCAAGGTTGTACTTCGCCTCACCGTCGTCAGGGTTGAGCCGCAGCGCCTGCTTGTACTGCTCGATTGCGCCCTTGAGGTCACCCATACGGTAACGCGTATTGCCGATATTGTAATGCAGGTCCTCTTGGAGGTCTTCCGGCACATCGGCCATTGCCGCCGAGAAAGCCTGACTCGCGCCCGGCAAGTCCCCTGCCTTGTACAGGGCCGCCCCCTGGTTGTAGTGCAAGGTTGGGTCACCGGGCCTCAGCTTGAGCGCTCGCGCGTAGCTTTCGCCCGCTTCCTTATACTTCTCCTGCTTGTAGAGCCGGTTGCCCCGGCCGCACAGTCGCTCCACCGTGCCCGGCAGCGTAAATCCCAGCAGCAGCGGGGTCAACGCGATTGTCAGGCAGCAAAGTCGGAGCAGGCGCACCGGCCTGCGCCCAACGCTGCTCCCTGCGACAGAGTCGGAGCACGAGCTCCGACCTACGGACGCCCTTGTCATCTCTCGCTTCCCGCCTTCCGCTCCCAGTCCCTGCTGCGCGCCTCTTGCTCGCCGTTATCGCCGATAAGAATCTGCGCCGCGAGCAGGATGAGCGCCAAGCCCAGCGGCCATTGATACCTTTCCTCGTACTCGGTGAACCGATAGGTGCCCACCACCTGGCCTTCCGGCGCCTCTATTTGCGCGTAGATGCGGTCAACGTTCACACCGGTCGCTGAGGCACGCATGTAGACTCCGCCACCAGCCTCCGCGATCTTCTTCAGGGCTTGCTCGTGCAGCCTCGACAGAACGATGTCCCCGTTGCGGTCGCGCTTATGTCCGGTGACCTTACCCGCCTCGTCCTCTATCGGGATCGGTTCTCCCTCCAGCCCGCCGACGCCGATGACATGTATCTGCACCCCATCTTCCGCCGCCCGCTTTGCTGCGGCGAGTTCGCCGCCCTCGTGGTCCTCGCCGTCCGTCATGATGACAAGTTGCTTGTACTTGTGCTCGGCGGCTTTGAAGGCGTCATCCGCGCACGTGATAGCTTTTGCGATTGCCGTCCCCTGTAGCCCTATGACCTGCGTGTCCAGCGAGTCGAGGAACATCGCCGCTGCCCCGTAGTCCACGGTCAGGGGACAGTAGACGAAGGCGTCGCCCGCGAAGGCTACGATGCCGACGCGGTCGCCTCGCAGGCGCCCCAGCAGCCCCCGAACCGCATCCTTCGCCGCCTCCAGCCGATTCGGCGCCACGTCGCGCGCCAACATGCTCTCGCTGGTGTCAATCGCGACGATCACGTCCACGCCTTTGCGCTTTACCTTCGTCATCTTGGCGCCGACCTGGGGCCTGGCCACGGCGATCACCAGCAGCACGAGTCCGGCGACCATCAGTCCTGCCCGCAGTCTGCGCTGGCGCCATTCCCGTCGGCTGACAAGTCCTGGCAGCGCATCAGCAAAGGCCAGCGTCTCGAGCGCGCGTCTGCGCGCTCGAAATGCGTAGACGTACACGGCCACCAGCGCCGGCGTCAGCCAGAGCAGTGCCAGCGCGTCCGGATTTGCCCAACGCATGTACTCCTGCACGTAACCGTCCTGTTCTCCTTGGCGGAAGAAGTCTGTGCCGTTTGCCGTTACTCGGACGTCGTTAGTCAGATGTCGTTAGTCGCGTGTCGGTAGTCGGGTGTCGGTAGTCGTCTTCACGGCGCCTTCCTCAGCCAGGTGCACGAGAGCAAGGCCTGCAGCGCCAGCAGTACGATCGCCGGCCACAGGAACTTGCCGGCCAGCTCCTGGTAGTGCCGGTATTCCTTGACCTCGAACTTGCTCTGTTCCAGCTTCCGAATCTCCTCGTATATCCGCGCCAAGGCATTCGGGTCGGCGGCTCGGAAGTACTTGCCTCCGCTCAGTTGCGCCACCTTCTTCAGCGTATCCTCGTCGAGCTTCGTCCGCTGGTAAGTCCCATCCGGGTTGCGCGCGTAGACGCGTCCGAAGATGGGGTCGTCCACAGGAATGCGCGCGCCCTCCTTGCTCCCGACGCCGACGGCGTAGATCTTGATGCCCAGCGCGCCTGCGGCCTTCGCCGCGGTAACCGGGTCAATCTGCCCCGCGTTGTTCATGCCGTCGGTCAGCAGGATGATGACCCGGCTCTTCGCGCGCGACTTCTCCAGGCGGCTGGCGGCGGTGGCGATGGCCATGCCGATCGCGGTCCCGTCATCTATCATGCCCATCTCGACCTGGTCGAGGAGTCCCTCAAGCACGCCGTAGTCGAGCGTCAGCGGGCACTGCGTGAAGGCCTGCTTGGCGAAAACCACCAGTGCCAGGCGGTCGCCATGGGTGCCGGCGATGAAGCGCCGGAGCACATCCCGCGCAACGATGAACCGATTCTTGGGCTTGAAGTCCTCGGCTTTCATGCTGCCGGAGATATCCAGCGTAAGGACGATGTCAATGCCCTCCGCGCTGATAGTGCCGGTCTCGCGCAGCCTTCTCGGACGCGCCATCGCCACGATCAGTAACCCCAGCGCGAGCAGGCCCAGCCACGGCAGCGCACGCGTCAGGGCAACCCGTATCGAGGGCCCCTCCGCAAGCACCCTTACGTCGGAGTACTTGAGCGCGCTGCTGCCCTTGTCACCGGGCCTGTGCATCCACAGACCGAGGAGCGGTAGCGCGACCAGACCGAGCAGGAAGTAAGGGTTTGCGAACTCCATCAACCCACCTCGGCCAGCGGGGCTTCGCTCTCAACGGGCATCTCGCGCGGCTTCGTAGCATTCACGATTTGCCGAGCGCTCTCGAGGGCTCGGTATGCGGCTGCGTCCTCCGGCTGATGCTTGGCGAACTTCACCAGGTCCGCCTCCTCCAGCACCGGCAGGAAGGCCTCCGCCTGCTGCGGCGCGCGGCCCGAGGCCCGCAGCCACCTCGCCAGCATTGCGGTCGTCTCCTCCAGGGCCGGCGCCCGGTAGCGCCGCCAGAGATAGCGCCTGATGATCCAGCTCAGCCTCACGTAGTGATCCTTGAGCAGACCGCGCGCGACCAGGTCCTCTCCCTCGAGCTTGTCCAGCGCCTCCAGGGCTTCCAGGTGCGCCGGCAGCGGTGGCGCGGCCTTCTCCTCTTGCTCCTTCCCCCTCAGTCTGCGCCAGACGACGAACGCCGCTGCCAGCAGAGCAACGAGCAGGAGCGCCGCTCCGATCAGGCCCGCCCACTGCCACGGGCTCAGCGGCATCTCTCTGGGTCCCCGGATGTCCTTGATCTCCTGTGCGCCCTCCGGCAGGACGCTCTTGACCGTGACCGATGCGGCCGGGCGTGGCGCCTGCTTCGCCTGACCGTCCGGCCCCTGATAGGTGATAGGCGGGGCCTTTATCTCCCTCTTCCCTACCTCAAAAAGCGCCAACTTGTACGCGAGCTTGACGACGCGCTGCCCCTCGGGGCCGCGGCTCTCTTCTGTGTCGAAGCTGCGCACCTCCGCGTCGCCGAAATCCGCGTCCTTTCCGGGGAGCCTCAGGCCTGCATCTCCGGGGGCCGTGACTGTCACCGTTAAAGTGAACACGCCACCGACCGTGACTTCACTGGGCTCCACCTCTGCCGCCACTTCTACCGGGGCTGCCGTCGACTGCGCGTGGACCACCGGGCATGCCACCAGCAGCGCGACCATGACCGCGATGGTAGCCCTCGCTGCCAACAGCATCCCGGACTGTGATGACAGGCCACCTCCAGCCTCACCGTGGCGCAGGCGACCTCGCCTGTGCATCTCAAGGGCAATGCGGGCCTTCGACGTTCGCTGAAGCCCTGCGCTGGAGGTCCGGGCGTCTGTGCGCTCGCAGCCGTTTCGGACCGGAGAACGGAGTCGGGCCAGGAAGCCGGACCTACGCGGCGGTTGCCTACGCGGCGGTTGCCTTCCGGCAGCGTCCTTGCCACCTTGTCCCGGCACGCCCCGAAGGGGGCGAAGCGGAGTTGCTGGCCGCTCGCCGCTGCCGTAATCCGTTCCCCACTGCCCACTGCCCATTGCCCATTGCCCGCCGTTCCTCACGCCATCCTCCTCGCTCTCAGCTTGAAGAACTTGACGAGAGGGTCAACCGCTGATTCGTCGGTGCGCACATCAATCACATCCACGCCCCGTCGCACCAGGTCGCGCGCTTCTTCCTCGCGCTTGCGCTCCAGGCCCTCCCGGAACCTTCTCTGGAACTCCGGCTGGCTGGTGTCAGCCAGCAGGTGGCGGCCCGTTTCACTGTCGCGGAACTCGACGAGGCCCGCCCGGGGCATCTCACGCTCGCGCGGATCAATCAGCCGCACCGCAATCAGGTCGTGCCGCTTGGCGGCCACGGAGACGGGCCGCAGATACCCATCATCATGGAAGTCAGATATGAGGAACACGATGGCTCGCCTGGTTAGCACGCGGCTGACCAACTCCATCGCCCGTCCGATGCTCGTGCCGCGGCTCCTTGGCTCGTGATGGAGCATGCTCCGGATCAGCCGCAGCGCTTGCCTGCGGCCCTTGTCCGGGGAGATGTACTTCTCCACCTCGTCCGTGAACATCACCAGGCCCACCTTATCGTTGTTCCGTATCGCTGAGAAGGCCAGGACGCCCGCGACCTCAGCAGCAACCTCCTGCTTGGTGTGTTCCGTCGTCCCGAACTCGACCGACCCGCTCGCATCCACGACGAGCAGCATGGTAAGCTCCCGCTCGTCCACGTGCAGCTTGACGTGCGGGTAGCCGGTGCGTGCAGTGACGTTCCACTCAATGTCGCGCACATCGTCCCCGGCGTAGTAACGCCGGACCTCGGAGAACTCGATGCCGCGGCCCTTGAAAACCGACTTGTAGTTCCCGGCGAAGAGG
>JALGVE010000139.1 GCA_029820045.1 Candidatus Zipacnadia bacterium
GAACTTCTCCACGAAGTCCACCTCGTTGCCCTCGGCATCCGTGCCGCCGATCTCGCTGACCACAGTGGGAATGCCACCCTCCACCGCCAGCACGTAGCCACCTGCCTCCTCGGCCCCCTCGAGGGCCGAGAGCGCCACCGCGCCAGAGCCGGCCATCACCGTCGGGTGGAAGAGCAGCTCCACGTGCTTGCCGGGCACGATCTCCTCCAGCAGGATGTTCGCGATGCTGGGGCTTGCGGCGTTGAGCAACGACACCGAGCAGCCCGAACAGCCGGTCCCCTGCAGCCAGACGACCGGAATCTCCGCCACGCTCTGGTCAGCCATGCAGTTCACTCCTTGCAGCCTGTCTGGATCGTTCGACTCCTCGGAATCCGTTGGAGCCCGGTCTGTTGCGCTACCTGCCCGTTTGTATGATAGTCCCACAAAGGAGCCATTTCAAATCGGTAAGTTACTCATTCACGCCTGCCCGCCGGTTCACCTCCCTCTCGAAGTGGATTTTGAGCTTTTTTTCACAAGCACACCTCAGGCCTCCGCGGGGCACATGGCGAGGACTATCACGTACGCACAGGGAATACATGCTCTCGCGACCGGTCCAGTCATGAGAAGGCCTGACCCCTCGGTGAGGGGGGAGGCAGGACTTGAGCAGTGCGATGCTCCGAACCGAGGGCTTGTCCGTCCGCGCGGCAGGGCGGTATCTTATCGAGGACATCTCCATCGCGTTGGGCCAGGAGTTCGTGCTGGTCCGCGGCCCGTCGGGCGCGGGGAAGACGACCCTGATGCGCTGCCTGGCCGGGTTGATCCCGCACGCCTTCGACCTCGATATGCAGGGGCGAGTGCTGCTCGGCGGAGAGCCGACCACAGACATGTCGCTCCCTGACATTGCCTCGCGGGTTGCGATGGTCTTCCAGCGACCCGAGACGCAGCTTTTCAACCTCTTCGTCGCCGACGAGATCGCCTTTGCGCCGCGCAACGCCGGCCTGCCTGAGGCTGAGGTGGCGAGCTGGTCCGGGGATGCGGCGGCGGCGCTGGGCATCGAGCATCTGCTGGCGCGTCGCGTCACCGAGCTGTCCGGCGGCGAAAAGCAGCGCGTTGCGATCGCCTCCGCGCTTGCAATGCATCCGGAAGTCCTCATTCTCGACGAGCCGTTCTCTCAGCTTGACATCCAGGGAGCCGTCTCACTCGCGGACGCGCTGGGGCGTCTGCACAACTCGGGCGCCGGCGTGGTCGTCATCGAGCAGTATCCTGAGCGCCTGCAGGGCCTCGCTTCGCGGGAACTGCATATTGATGGCGGTGAAGTGGTCTTCGACGGTCCGCCGCATGATGAGGCTCCCGACCACAGCGGCGAGCAGTGGGAGGCCCTCCTGGATCCCGCGCCCATGGAAGCCAAGGGTGATGAACTCGTCCGGCTGGAGAACGCCAGTGTGCGGAGGGACAGGACCGAGGTGCTGCGCGGCGTCAACTTGAGCCTGAACGCGGGCGAGCGCATCGCCCTGGTGGGGCCGAACGGATCGGGCAAGAGCACCATCGCCGGCCTACTGGCCGGGACCACCAAGCCAACGCGTGGCAGCGTCGAACGCCCGGCGAAGCTGCGCATCGGCCTCGTCCCTCAGAGCCCGTCATGGATGCTGCTGGCCGACACCGCACGCCAGGAGATCGAGATCGGAGCCTCGAGCCGCACAGGTAGCGCGACGCCGCCGGAAGAGCTGCTCAGCGCGCTGGGCCTGGCAGCCGTTGCGGACCATCCGCCCTCGCTGCTATCCTCGGGCGAGATGCGCCGCCTGTGCTTTGCGGCGGCACTGGCGGGGCGCCCTGACCTGCTGATCGTTGACGAGCCGGCGGCGGGGCAGCACCGCGAGGCCCGCGAGACCATGATGTCGCTCGCTGCGCAGCGGTGCGAGCAGGGCGGCGCGCTGTTGTTTATCACTCACGACCTCGACCTGGTCCGGCGATGGGCCACGCGGATTATCGTCCTGCGCGATGGCCAGATCACGGCGGAAGGCTCGCCGGTCGCCCTCAGGAAGGCTGGTACAGTTGAAGACACGTGACCTCGCCTACATCGGCGTATTCGCCGCCCTCTGGGGCGCAGTCGAGATCAGCCTCGGCACCTACCTGCACGCGATCACCTTCCCGCTGACCGGGCTGGTCGTGTCCACCATCGGCCTGGGCATCGGCCTGACCGCGCGGCGCGTCGTGGCTCGCAACGGCACAATCCTCGCGACAGCAGCGGTGGTCGGGGCTCTGAAGGCCATCTCCTTCGGCGGCGTGGTTCTCTCGCCGATTGTCGCAATACTCATGCAGGGCGCGCTGGCGGAGCTTGCCACGCTCGGGCCTGCCCGGCCGGGGCGCTGGCGGATGTGCCTGGGGGGCGCACTCGGGGTTACCTGGAGCGTCTTCCATCCGCTCATGAGCCAGGGCATACTCGCCGGCAAGGGCATCTACGTCACCTACTTGCGCCTCATCGAGCGTGCGCTGGACATATTCGGGCTGACTGCGACCGGCGCTCTGCTCGCGCTGGGCCTGTTTATCCTGCTGCACCTGGTCGCCGGCGCCATCGCCGGCCTCCTGGCGGACCTTGTCGCTACCGGCGCCCTGCGCAGGATGAGGCCCGAGCTTGCCGATGTGGAGCCACGAAATGAGCGCTGAAGGCGCCCTCGCGCCACAGCCGCCAGATCGCGCCGGCCCACGCCTGGGTGTCGTCAGCGCGCTGGCGATACTTGCCGCGACTCTGTGCGTGGCGAGCATCTTGCCGACGCTGGGCGTTGCGGCGTTCGCGGTCCTGTTGGTGGCAGCGTCGGCGTGGCTGGCGCCGGAGGCGCTCCGCCGCATCGCGGGTTGGCGGGTTCTGCTCACGGTGCTATCACTGGGGGCCGCATCCTACCTTGGCGCCCACCTGGGGGCCGCAGCGGGTCAGCCGGGCCCCTGGAGCCCGCTCTCGTTTGCGCTGCACATCGTAATGCGCGTCGCCATCATCCTGCTGGCGGTCGGCCTCATCGCCTACAGCCTGCCGTTGGAGCAGTTCGTCGCAGGGATGGAGCGGCTGGGTCTGAAGAACTTCGGCTTTGCCTTCGGGGTCGCGGTCAATTCGCTGCCCCTGGCGGGACGCACCATCCGGCAGACCTACCATGCCGTGCGCCTGCGGCGAGCTTTCTCGACCGGTCGCCTGCGCGCCCTGCGGCTCGCGGCTACGACCGTTGTCACCAACATGCTCTCTGCAGCCGATGAGACTGTCGCTGCCGCCATGGCACGCGGCTACGATCCGGCGAAGCAGCAGAGCCGGTCCCTGGCGGTGACAGGCCTCGACATCGCCCTCGCGATCGTGGCAGCCGTGATCATCGCGTTCTCGGTGTACTGGGCAGTTCACGCATAGGCAGACGATGACGGTTCGCATCATCAGGGAGGCTGATTGCCGTGAGGCGCTGCATTGTAGTCGGAGCCGGCGGGCGCGGGGGTTACTGGGTCCATCGCGTGCTGGCGGAGATGAGGAACCAAGTGCAGGTGGTGGGCCTGGTGGACATCGAGCCCGAGCCGCTGCAGCAGGGCGCGCAGGCCCACGGCCTCGCGCCCTCCCAGCTCTTCAGCGACGCAAACCAGGCCTTCGACGCCCTCGAGGCCGACTTCTGCCTCATAGCCACGCCGCCGTGGGTCCACGAGCAGAACGTGCGCGCGGCGGTCGCGCATGGCCTGGCGATACTCAGCGAGAAGCCCGTCGCCGACACGCTGGAGGCATCTGTCCGTATCAAGAAGATGGTCGAGAGCGCGGGCCTGCCGATGACCGTCGTGCAGAACTACCGCTACTCGCCGTACATGCTGGCCTTCCGCGACGTGTTGCGCAGCGGCGAGTTGGGACGCTTGAGCTATCTCGTCGCCCGCTTTGCGGCCTGCTACAACCCGCCGCGCAGTTGGGGGAAGCGCTTCCGCCACGAGATGGACCACGCACTGCTCATCGAGGGTTCCGTGCACCACTTCGACATGCTGCGCAACCTTGCCGGCGCGGATTGCGAGGAGATCTTCGGTTACGGCTGGATTCCCCAGTGGGCCGACTTCAAGGGCGACTGCAACGGCCTGTATGTCATGAAGATGACCGACGGCTCGCACGCCTCCTATGAGGGAAGCTGCACCACCGAAGGTTACGAGAACTCCTGGCACCGGGAGTACTATCGCGCGGAGTGTGAGACCGGCGCGGTCGTCGTGGACGCTGACAACGTGGTCAAGGTCTATCGGATTGACAACGAGGAGCCGACCATCGTCGAGCAGCCCACCGGCGCACCCGAGGAGGGCCAGGCGATAGTGATGGAGTTCCTGGACTACCTGGCGACCGGCGAGCCCAGCCCGACGGCGATCGCGGACAACATCAAGTCAATCGGCATGGTCTTCGCTGCTATCGAGTGCGACCGCACCGGCCAGCCGATCAAGGTCCGGGAGATGCTGGACGACGCCGAGGCTGGCATCGAGGTCTGAGGCCCAGCGCGCGGAGGAGCCCCCGCCGCGAGGGCTTCTGGCGTTGTGCCCTTACTCCGGTGTTGCGCCTGCTGACAATCCAGACACCCCCGTGCGGCCAGGAGCGTCGTTTTTAGCTGGCTGGTGAGTGTGAAGTCTTCTGAGTAGGGCCGGGACCTGTGTCGCGCCGCATTGAGAGTCGGGCTAGGAAGCGCGACCTGCGCGGGCCGGGAGCCGTTGGAGGGGCCGGGCTTTCCTGGCCGCCGAAGCCTTGGCGAAGGTGGCAGCCCGGCCCGCGACCCGCGAGACGCGATGTGAACGCCGTCCGGAGGGCGGGGCTTCAGCCCCGCCGGGCAGAGACGCCTCACAACGGCAACGCCCGGCAGGACTGAAGTCCTGCCCTCCGTACGCTATCGCTTTGTTAGCAGACCTGCGCCCTGACGGCTGCCTCGGTACCCGCCCGCTC
>JALGVE010000140.1 GCA_029820045.1 Candidatus Zipacnadia bacterium
TTCTTCGTGCACAACCTCGACCGCAATCCCATCGGCCTCTACGACACCGTGCTCATCAAGCATCATCCCGACGCGGAACCCGGCAAGGCGCCCCAAGCCGTCGAGATTCTCCGCGGGCAGCTCCCACCAAGGGAACCATGATGATCACTTCGCAACGCTTTCATTTACTCTTCTGCCTCGGGGTAGCCTTCGGCTGCGCCGCAGGCGCAAGTGCGGCCGAGCAGTACGTCCCTCCCGAGGGTGGTAAGCCCTGGACGATGGGCAAGGTCTATCTGCTCGCGACCGAGCAGGAGCCTCAGGCCCGGGGCGCCGCGGCGCTTCTCTGGACGTCGGACCAGCGCCACCATCGCCTTCAGCTCTATGCTAAGGGCCTGGAGGCAGGCGCGGAGTACTCCGTGTGGCTGCTGCGCTCGGCGGAGCGCCTGGACGCCCCGAGCGTGGACGAGCGCTTCCGGCTCACGGGTGGGCGAACCCGGCTCGTCGCTGACGCGAGCGGGACCGTGGCATTCGCCAGGAACCTCGACTTCGCGGTGCGCGAGCAGTTCGCCGCAATCGTGCTCAGAAAGGCGACTGAGCACTCTCGCGGCGGCTGGGCCGGCGGCGTCACGGCGCTGCGCGGCCTCCTCGCCGACATGGACTGATGGCGCAGATGCCCGATGCCATGACCTCGAAAGAGCGAGTGATGGCGGCCCTCGACTTCCGCCAGCCGGACCGAGTGCCGGTCTTTCAGTCCTTCTGGAGCGAGTTTACCCAGGCCTGGGAGCAGGAGAAGGGGGACTCCGTCTCCGAGAGTATCGAAGACTACTTCATGCAGGACATCTCCATCGTCGTGGGGGATGAGACGCCGTACTGCACGCGCGCCGAGGAGCTGGGCGAGGACGGCGACTACCTCATCGCCCGCGACGGCTGGGGGCAGACCAAGCGCACCCGGCGCGGCGGATACTTCTACGAGCAGCTTTCCTTCGCCTACGACGAGAACGCTGAGTTAGTGTACGGCGAGTTCGACCCGCCCGACCTGCCGCAGCGCTACGAGCACCTCGACGCGGTCATGGAGGAGCGCAAGGCGCGTTACGCTGTCTTCGCGAAGACCGGCGGCCCCTTCATCCGCACCTACTTCATGCGCGGCGAGGTCCCCTACCTCATGGACATGGCCGCCGACCCCTCGCTCGCGGCGGAGCTGACCATGCGCACCGCGCTCCACCTCACCGCCATCGGCCTGGAGGAGCTCCGCCGCTGGGACCTCTATGACACCGGCCTGTGGATCTTCGATGACATGGCCTCGGCGCAGGGGCCGATGTTCTCCCCCGCGACCGCCGAGAAGGTCCTGGCCCCGGCGTGGAAGCACATGGTGGATGCCTTCAAGGCAGCGGGGGCGAACAAGGTCATCCTGCATAGCGACGGCAACATCGGCCCGCTGCTCGACCTGTTCCTTGACCTGGGCTTCGACGGCATCAACCCGGTGGAGTATCACACGGGCCTGCACCCGCTGGAGCTTCGAGAGAAGTATGGCGAGAGGCTGGCCTTGCTTGGTGGTCTGGATAACGCTCTCATCCTGCCCCGGGGCGATCCGGAAGAGGTGCGCCAGCACGTGCTGGAGGTGCTGGCGGCCGGCGTAGATGGCGGGCTGGTAATCGGCACGCACTCGGTGGCCCCGGACATATCGGTGGCGACGATGGAGCTGGTGAGGGACCTGCTGCTCGAATACGGGACGTACCCGATGCGGTTGCCATCGTAACATGGAGCGGCGAGCCTTCGACGACAGGGGCTGAGCTGAAGCCCAGCCCCTCCATCGCCAAGAGTCGTTGTCGTACGGAGCGGCCGGGCTTTAGCTCGGCCGAAGAAAGAGGGATTGATCATGCCTGCAAGCGCCAGCAAGCTGGCGATTCATGGCGGCGAGCCGGTCGTGACCATCTCGGAGCCTGAGCAGTGGCGCTTCGATACCGAGAAGGCGATGGTGCTCATACGAGAGATAGTGGAGGATGGCGCCATCTCCGGCACCACCGGCGTATACAAGGAGTTCGAGGACCGCTTCCGCGAGTACGTCGGCGCGCAGTACTGCGTGGCCAGCGACCACGGCTCCTCCGCCCTCGCCAGCGCCTTCTATGCCGCGCGCATCGGCCCCGGCGATGAGTTCCTCCATCCGGTGGCCGGCTACCTCGGCTCCTTCGCCGGCGCTCTGCACATGGGCGCCCGCCCGGTCTTCTGCGAGGTGGACCCCGAGACCCTGCTCATGGACCCGGCGGATGCCGAGCGCCGCATTACACCGAACACGCGCGTCATCAACCCGATTCACATGGGCGGGAACGTCTGCGACATGGATGCCTTCATCGCGCTGGGCAAGAAGTACGGCGTCGTCATCGTCGAGGACGCGGCCCACGCCCACGGCGCTGAGTGGGACGGCAAGAAGATCGGTAACGTGGGGGACGTCGCCGGCTTCAGCCTCCAGGGAAGGACCCCGGGCGGCAAGCCGGTGGCGGCCGGTGAGGGCGGCGTGCTGTGCACCAACAGCCGCGAAATCTACGAGCGTCAGCTCATCTACTGTCACCTCCACCGCACCGGCATCACCGACGAACTGACCCTCCCCGAGTACCGGATGCTGGAGGCTCAGGTGCTTGGCTACAAGTGGCGGGCGCACCCGCTGGCGCTGGCCATCGCCCTCGTGTCGCTGGAGAGCCTGGACTACCGCATCGAGAGGAGCGGCGAGTATCGCGAGGCCGTCTTCGACGCGCTCCGGCAATTGCCGGGCCTCCAGCCGGAGAAGACCCACGAGAAGGCTAAGCGCGTCAGCCTCTACGGTGGCTTGAAGGTCGTCTACGATCCGGAGCAATACGACGGCCTGCCGACGACGAAGTTCGTGGAGGCTTTGCGGGCCGAGGGGGCGCCTATCAGCGGCATCGGCTTCGGCCACATGATGCACACCAGGTCGTTGTTCTCGCGGGGCTTCGACCTGTGGGGGCACGGGCGCGGGCCGCTGGGCAAGGACTTCGAGCCTTACAAGCCGGGTGACTTCCCGATCACCGAGGACCTGCACACGCGGGTCATCAACATCCCGTGCTACCTCGAGCCGAAGGACGGCTTCCGCGAGCAGTTCATCGCGGCCTTCGAGAAGGTCTCCGAGAACCACCGGGAGCTGTTGGAGAGTTGAGGCAGAAGCGGACGCGGATCGCGGTCGTGCCGAGGCATGAGAGGAACTGCTGGCCGCCGGGGAACCCAACAGTTGGTCATGAAGTCCCTCTCGGTCATGTCAAGGCGCCGTAACCACGACCGTCTCGCCCGACGGCACGAACTCGATGGCATCGCCGACGAGGCTGACCAATACGCGCACAATCGGGTCGCGGTCTGCTTAGACCTGAAGCCCCTCCTCAATCTCCGCCACCAACTCGAGGCCAGCCTGCTGGGCGAGGCGCTCCATGCTGAGAGTGTGAAGGAACTGGCAGCCCAACTCCCCTGATCGCGGCTTCGACGGTCGGAGCAGACGCCGCGGGTTCGTATGTCAAGGAGGACACAAGCGGTGCGAACTCCTGGAGTGATTCCCCTTCTGGCGCTGGCGACGAGCCTCGCCCCCTCCCTCGCCCAGCCTATGACAGATGTCATTGCTGTGACCGACTTCCGCGACCAGGCCGTAGACCTGGGCGCCGAGACCGAGGACTGGCAGCCCGCCTTCCAGGCGGCCATCGCACAGGCGCGGGAGACCCTGAAGCCCATCTACGTGCCGGCAGGCGAGTACAGGACCCGCAAGGCTATCGAGATCGTGCCGGTGGAGGTGGAGGGGACGCCCTTCATCCGCAACAACATCCGCCTGTTCGGGGCGGGGCCATACAAGTCAATCATCTCCCAGCAGGTCGAGACGGAGAACTGCGTCAACTGGACCGGCTTGACCTACGAGGAACCCGCGACGCACGGCCACCTGTCAAACATATGTCTGAGGGGCGGCGAGGTCACGCTTAACATCAAGTGGCACAACTACTTCACCATGGACTCGTGTTACATCGTGGGAGCGGCGCAAGAGGGCGTTCACGCCGAGGGATGGTCGAGCCGGTTCCTCAACTCCACCTTCCGCTGGTGCACGGGAACGGGCTTCTTCGGCGGCGGGCACTTCAATAACTGCGTCATCCGTGACTGCTACTTCAGTCGTGATGGCATCGGTATCCTGCTCAGCGGCGTGCATGGCTCAAGGATTGAGAGCTGTGGCCTCGAGAGCTGCGCCAGGGCGGCCGTCTTTGCTCGTGGCACTCGTGGCCTCACCATCAGCAACTGCTACTTCGAGGGCAACGGCTACAAGAACGTGGACTTGCTTCCTGTCGAGGGGAGCGCCAACACCGTTCACCTGGACCTGAACTGCTGGGCGATCAGCATCCACGACTGCATCTTCCGCAAGAACCTGGACGATGAGGGAGCCCTGATCTCAATCGCTGACTGCCGGGGCGGGCACATCTACGATAACTACTTCTACTGCTACAATCCCGGTAAGAACGGCATCAAGCTGCGGGCCCGCTCCGAAACAAAGCCGGATGCCGAACCGGTCATCGCTGATCTGACGCTGGAGCGGAACTGGTGGGAGAACCTCGAGCATCCGCTCACTGAAGCTGAGCCGGGCGTCTACGAGAGAGCCCTCGAAAGGGGCTGTTCCTTTGACTGGCCGTTGAGCCAGACGGCGGACTAGTGCTTAGTTGCAGAGGTCCGCGGCGTCATGGAGGGGCCGAACCGGGAAACGGCCCGGAGGGCCGTGGGGCCCCCATCCGGCCCACCAGCGGGCAGGATACTTCGTGCGGCCCTGATGGGCCAGGAGCATCGGTTTTAGAGTAAGTCGGCTTGTGAGTAGTGTAGGGCGGGGCACGGCGGCTAGCAAAGCCGTGCCGTACGGAGGGCAGGACTTCAGTCCTGCCGGACGTTGC
>JALGVE010000141.1 GCA_029820045.1 Candidatus Zipacnadia bacterium
CGCTTCGCATGACGGCAATCAGTAAGCAAGCCGTCTCCCCCTCTCCCAAGGCCCCGAAGGGGCACGCGGGAGAGGGGGCCGGGGGGTGAGGCAACGCCGTTCGTCGCTTCCCGCCTCCCGCTTCCGCCGTACCAGGGAGGGAAGAACGGCAGCGAAGTCAGCGCATAATGCCTTGCGTATTGCCTCTCGCTTCGCATGACGACAATCAGCAAGCATGCCGTCTCCCCCTCTCCCAAGGCCCCGAAGGGGCACGCGGGAGAGGGGGCCGGGGGGTGAGGCGCACAGCCGTTCGGAAGGGATGTCATTGTCGGTGGGAGAAACCATGCCGCCAGGCTGGCAAGCCATCTGGAGGCGGGTGTGCGAGTCGAACGCACCCTGGGGCCCAACAGGTCTGACCCCACCGTAGGTCTGCAGCCCACGGGGGACACCGGTCCCTTCCCCGCCCCTGTATTGCCAACGACTCTCGCCTTCACGAAGTTCCTATCAAGGCCCACTAACCACTGTCAACCAGGAGGCACCTCACTTGTCAGAGCAAGCGCCCACGCCCGAAACCATCGGCTCCATCGTTCTACAACCCTCCGGCCCGATCGTCGCGGGCAGCCGCGGCGCCTGGAAGCTGATCTACACCGTCGGCCCCTCGGGCATCCAGGTCGGCGGCGGCCTGCGTATCTTCCCCCCGCATCGCGGCATGACCTTCTGGGAGCTCGGCAAGGTCACCGCCGAGACCTCCCGCCCGCTCGCCACCTGCGAGGTGCAGACCTTCAACGATGCCCCTTACTCCTTCCATCACTCGCAGCCGCCGCACATACAGGTCACGGTGTTTGGCAAACCCCTCATCGAGGGCGACCAGGTGACGATCACCATCGGCGAGCGCGGCGGCTACTCTCGCGGTTACTTCCGACGCGCCCGAGCCACCGATCACGCTTACGATGACTATGCCTTCGAGGTCTACGTAGACGTGCTCGGCAACGGCGCCCGGCCGCTGGAGATGGTGGTCAAACAGTCCTGGGTGGAGCTTCCCGATGCTCCAGCCGTCGAGGTCGTGGCGGATAGACCTCAGCGCTTCCACGTCGTTGCCAAGCCACCCGGCGGCGACGACGACTCCTTCTCCCTCGTCATCTCCGCCCGCGATCAGTACACCAACCTCGCGAGCTACGTCGGTACCGTCAAGGTCGAGTGCACCGACCCCGAGGCCGATCTGCCGGGCACCATCGAATTCACTGAGCAGGACGCCGGCAAGAAGGTCGTGGAGGGCTGCTCCATCTCAGCCGACACGGCTCGCATCACCGTCTACGATCCACGCCAGGAACTCATCGGCACCAGCAACGCGGTCGCGCCCGGCTTCGCGGGCGAGGAGCGCGTGTACTTCGGTGACCTGCACGTGATGAGCGGCTGGATGGGCGCGGCCATGCTGGGCAACACGGAGTACGCTTACCGCTGGGCGCGCGACGTGCAGGGCCTTGACTTCTCCGTGGTCGCAAACGCCGGAACCGAACCCCGCTGGCAGCAGGACCTGGAGCTCGACGACAAGTTCAACGAGCCCGGCCGCTTCGCGACCATCCCCGCCCTCGAACGCGGCTGGCGGCAGGGGCACAAGAACATCTACTACCGCGACTCCTCCGCGCCTCCCATGCCCCGGCTCTCCATCGAGGAGATGTGGGAGTGGCTCGGTGACCGCCAGGCGCTGGTCATCGCCCACCATCCCAACTGCCACTCCGAGACCAGCCGCTACTACGCCTGGGGGCCGCAGGACTGGTCCACGCACAACCCGAGGTTCGAGCGCCTCGCCGAGATCTGCCAGGACCGCGGCTCCTTCGAGCTGGACGCGGTCGGCGGTAACGTCTATCTGGGCGGCCTGGGCTCCTCGATTCAGGACGCCCTGGCGCTGGGCTACCGGCTCGGCTTCGTGGGCGGCACCGACAATCATCGCGCCCAGCCCGGCTCGCCGCGCTCTGCGCTGGGCGGCCTTGACCCGGACGAACTGCCGGCGACGGGCGGCATCACCGCCGTTTTCGCGCCGGAGCTGACCCGCGAGGCGCTCTGGGACGCGCTCTACCAGCGCCGCTGCTACGCCACCACCGCCCAGCGCATCCTGCTCGACGTGCGCCTCGACGACCACATGATGGGCAGCGATCTCTCCTCGGAGGAGGCCGCTGCGTACTCGGCCTCACGCACCTTGAGCGTGCGCGCCCTCGGCAGGCGGGAGATAGACCGCATCGAGGTCGTGCGCAACAACGTCACGGTGGCGAGCTTCGTCATCGGCTCGGACCAGACGGAGTTCGAGTACACGGACGACGAGCCGCTCGCCGACATCGAGCCGGCCTCGAAGGACGCGGCGGGTGTGGTCTTCTACTATGTCCGCCTCATTCAGGCCGACCGCAACATGGCCTGGTCCAGCCCCATCTGGCTTGCGGCGCGGGGATAGTCAGCTTGCGGCGAGTCAGCCCGCTGCCGGGAGTCCGCCCACATGTGACAGCGCGTCACATTTGACCCAGCCGAGTTGACCGCGTTCGGTCTTCAGCAGGTACCGGTCATCCTCGAATCGGGCCTCCCCGAGATCGCATAGGACAACGAGCACCTTGCTGCCAGTGCGCACCCTCGCCTGCACCCGGTCAAGTGCGTGCGTGCTGTAGATCGGGAAGCTCTCTTGTACTGTTCCTTCCACGCCTACCCACTGGAACTCCTGTGGGACAGGCCTCAGTGTATGCTGGGACGTCAGCACGTACTTGTCAACGCGATACCAGAAGCCCATCCAACAGTGCACCAGCACAATGCCGTGTCCGAGTAGCTTGGGCGATCCTGCCACCTTGCCGCTGCGGTGCAACTCCGTGCCGTTGTACCAGAAGTAGAAGTACTGGGGATCGTCGCTGGGACCGAAGGTACAGACGGCGACTTCCTTGTACCTGTCGGCCTCATCAATGTCCACGACTTTGAAGCCGAACACGTGGTCCCACAGCCTGTCAGTGACGCTGGCCTCGTCAACGGTGAGTGTGAAGGCCCCGCCCCGCCGCTCAAGCGGCGTCAGCGTGATGCTCTCAGGCCGGCCGTCGCCATCGAGGTCGGCAGTCGCCGACATGACGAACTCCGACCCCTCCGCGCGCACGACACTCGCCGCCATCACCAAGACGAAGATAGCGGTTATCGCCGGTCTATTCATGATTCCTCTACCCCCTCAGCTTGGTTGGCTCACCAGGGGCTTCATTCGCCAGGGAAGACACGGTTCCCTGCATGACTCGCCAGTAGGCAGTGCGGCCGTCGCGGGAGAGGTGCACGAGCCGTACGGTGCGCGGGCGGAGCACCTCGTGCAACTCGTGAAGGTCATCGAGAACTGCGAGGCCTACATCCTCGCCGGGCTCAAGTACCGCTCGTATCCCATCTGATCGTCCAGGCTGTCCGAGTGTTGTTCGTGGCGGGGGCTGCCCCCACCCCCCGCATATCCATCCGTGCGGGGGCCGAGGGCGGCCCCCGCCACATTACTCGCCTTTCGCCGCACGCTTGCACCATCTCGCCACGGGCGGTATACTATGATGTAACAACAAGCCACCGTCCGCAACATCACCTGACAGCAACAGGAGAACCCTCATGGCTCTCAGCCATCGCCTCGTTCGCAGGCCCCCCCAGGAACCGTTGCCTGAGCCTGTCCACTACCAGGAAGTCCTCGAGAGATTCCTCGCCACCAAGGACAGCATCAACACCCGCGACATCTACCGCCGCGCCGTGCTGGACTTCTTTGAACGGGTGGGGATAACCGACGTAACGCGGCTCGATGGCGACGACATCATCGCCTACAACGAGGCTCTCAGCCTGCTGCGCGAAGCCCACGACCGCGGCGAGCCCGGCGGTCTCGCGCCCGACACCATCCGCACCCGCATCTACGCGCTCCGCTCCTTCCTGCGCTTCGCCTACGCCTACGGCATCACCCCACACATGCCGCCGGAGCGCGTGGCTGAGTTCCTCACCGTCCCCAGCGCCAAGGAGCTTACTCAGAAGGACATCCTCGACCGCGATGAGGCGGATGATCTGTTGCGCGCCGCCTGGGAGAACCCGCGCGACCGGTGCCTGATACTGCTGATGCTCCAGAGCGGCCTGCGCGTCTCTGAGGCGGCCGCGCTGCGCTGCAACGATGTCTACGAGGCGGGCGGGCGCTACTGGGTTGACGTCTACCGGGGTAAGGGCGATAAGAACCGCGAGGTCGAGATACCCGAGTCCGCCTTCATCGTGGTGCGCGAGTTCATCAAGGAGACGCATCGCTCCCTCACTAGCACCAAGCCCCTCTTCCTCTCGCAGAAGGGCGGCTTTCTGACCCGCATCCAGGTCTACCGCATCGTCCGCAAGTACGCGAAGCGAGCGGGCATTAACAAGTCGGTCAGCCCGCACAACCTCCGGCACACCTACGCCAACCAGCAGCGGCTGCTGGGCGAGCGCCTGGAGGTGTTGGCGCTTCAGCTCGGACACAAGCAGCTTGACACCACGCGCCGCTACACCCAGCCGGCGCGCCTGCGCATCCGCTCGAAGGTCCACGACTGGATGGCGGAAACGCCGAACGGCGCCAGCGAAAGCTATGAAAACAACGACAGCCACGAGAGCTGACGGCAAACGGCGAGGGCGCGCAGAACTGGACAAAGGTAAACGGCGTAATCCCGCCTGCGCGGGAGGGCCGAAGTCGGCCCACGAGGTGGTCTTGCGGTGGCCCGCCCCCTCTCCCAAGGGCAAGCTATGATGGCACGCGGCAGAGAACTGCACAAAGGTAAACGGCGTAATCCCGCCTGAGCGGGTGAGCCGAGGTCGGCCCACGAGCTGGTCTTGCGGTGGCCCGCCCCCTCTCCCAAGGGCCAGCTATGCTGGCACGCGGCAGAGGCGGAGAACTGCACAAAGGTAAACGGCGTAATCCCGCCTGCGCGGGAGGGCCGAGGTCGGCCCACGAGGTGGTCTTGCGGTGGCCCGCCCCCTCTCCCAAGGGCCAGCTATGCTGGCACGCGGGAGAGGCGGACAACTGCACAAAGGTAAACGGCGCAATCCCGCCTGGGCGGGAGGGCCGAAGTCGGCCCACGAGGTGGTCTTGCGGTGGCCCGCCCCCTCTCCCAAGGGCCAGCTATGCTGGCACGCGGGAGAGGGGGACGGGGGGTGAGGCAGATCCGGAGACGATCCCCCATGTCCCCGACGCCCGATGAACTACGGTCCCTTGGCGCCGACCTTGCGGCCAAGCTGGCCGGTCGCAAGTGCGTGGTGGTCGGCGTCGGCAACGATCTCCGCGGCGACGACGCGGCGGGCGTCCGCCTGGCTGAGCGCCTGCAAGCGGCGCTATTGACTCCTGCGGGGGGTGAGGGCGCCCCCCGCGACGAACAGCCAGTATCGTGCGGGCAGGTGCCCTCACCTGCCCACCCGTTCATCTTTCTCGCCGGCGATGTCCCCGAGAACTACGCGGTGAAGGTCGCCGACCTCCGGCCCGAGGTCGTCCTGCTGCTGGATGCCGCAGCGATGGGCCTGGCCCCGGGAAGCTGCCGCCTCCTCCGGGCCGAGGAGCTCCCGCCCGTGCCGGGGGTCACGCATCGCCCCTCGCTGGAGATGTTCGCGGCCTTCGTCCGCCTTGACTGCGGTGCGGAGACGTATCTGCTCGGCATCCAGCCGAACCTGGCCCACGTAGGCATCAGCGATCCCATGAGCCCCGAGGTCGAGACAGCCCTCGAGGCCCTCGAACCCATCCTCATCGAAGTCCTCTCCCCCTCTCCCGAGCCTGCCTCACCGGGCGAGGGAGAGGGGGCCGGGGGGCTTGCCCACCGTAGCTTTAGCGAAGGTGGGTGAGGCAACGCCGTCCTCGCCTCCGAATGCCGTTCCCCCTTTGCTGCTGCCCTTGCAGGGACTCCGCCCTCCTCCGTAGAAAGACCAACTCGCAGAGACATGCAAGGAGGCGGCTGCCGATGACAATGAATCTGGCGCTGACGATCCTTCCCCTGCTCGCGACGGCGCACGCTCAGCCACCAGTAGCGGAGGCCGACCCCGGCCGGTGGCTGAACGTGCAGGACTATGGCGCTTCCGGCTCGGAGTACGAGACCATCGCCAGCACCACCGAAGGTTCCAACGAGATCGTGGTCGAGGACGTGGGCGATTTCAAGGTGGGCCAGGGCGTGCAGATCTCCAAGGCCTACGTCCACTACGAGAGGCAGCGTCTCTGGGGTCCTGACCGTGCGCGCGGCAAGGCCCTCAAGGATGAGGTGGAGATGCGCGGCTATGACGGCACCAGCGGAAGCTGGACCGCCTTCCTGGTGGAGGTCCATCCGGAGGACCCTCCCTCCTTCCGCTTCACTGATGACATCGGCCGGAGCTACTCGGAGTTCGTCCCCATCACCGGCGACTGGCAGCCGTTAAGCGGCGGCACCGAGATCAAGTTCAACCGCCGCGACTGGGATGGCGCCTATCTCGTCACCTTCAGCGCCCGCGACCAGCTCATCACCGTCATCGAGAAGATTGAGGGCAGCAAGCTGACCCTCAAGGACCCCGCCAACCGCACCGTGCAGGACGCGGTCGTGCAGCACAATGACAGCACGGCGCTGCAGGCGACGATTGACCAGGCCATCAAGGAGAAGCGGAACGTCTACTTCCCGCCGGGACGTTACCGCCTCGCGCACGGTCTCACGGTCAAGGACGCCTCCTCCATCACCATCCAGGGCGCGGACCCGGTTAACACCATCATAGACATAACCATGGCCGAGGGCGCCTGCCTTAGCCTCAGGGCTGGCAAGGACGTGACCCTCCGCAACCTGCGCTTCGAGGGTCACACCGGCTATGCCAACAAGGACCAGTGCGGGAATATGGGCATCCGCCGCGTGCCCGCCATGTGGGGCATGTACCTCAAGGGCTGCAACGCCGTGAGCATCCGCGACACCGAGCGCGTGATGGTGGACAACTGCCACGCCTGGCACATGGCCACCGAAGCCTTTTACTCCCAGGGCCGCTCGCGCACGGGAGTGACCCCGGAGCCGGCGCAGTACACTAAGGAGATCACGTACTATCGCTGCTCCGCGATTGACTGCGGCCGCAACGCCTTCAACAACAATGATATGTGCGAGAACACCAGCGTGCTCTACTGCCGCATCCGCGATGTAGGTGGCTGCACCTGGGAGGGCGCCTCGCGCTTTGTCCGCTTCATCGGCAACTACGTGCGCAATGGCGGTACCGTCGCGATGGGCAACATCAGAAGCCGCGACCAGAGGTTCGAGGTCCTCAGCTCCGGCCAACACATCATCGCCAACAACGTCTTCGAGACTGGCGTTAACTACGGCGGCTGCGCCATCCGTGCGGCCGCGGGGGCCAACCAGGTCATCATCAAGGACAACCTCTTCGTCAACTACGGGACCTCGGCCATCGAGCTGATGGGCCGCACCGACTACCGAGGCCTGCCTGCGCGCAACTGCACCATCAGCGGCAACATCATGGACATGACGCGCGTGGAGGAGGGCGAGCAGGAGCGCTACGCCATCCAGGTCAGCGGCTCGGGCGCGATCATCAGCGACAACCAGATATACGTGCGCGGCGAGTGTGACCCGACCGTGTCAGCCATCCGTCTCTACGAGCCTGCCATCAACGTGCAGGTGCGGGGCAACCTCATCGCGGGCTGCGGCTACGGCATCGTGACCGGGCGCTGTCGCTCGCGGGTGGGTGAGGTCACAGATGAGAGCAGCTTCATCCCAGCCCAGAACACGCTGCCCTTTGAGTGGCGCCGCTCCCATCACTATCGCGGCTGGCGCATCTCGTGGATGAACGGCGACACGAACGTTGGGCTATCAACCATCGAGGAGTACGATCCCGAGACGCTTCAGTTCAAGCTGACCGAGCCGCGCGAGATGAAGGTCGGCGACAACTTCGAGCTCTTCCCGGCCACGGGGGCCGACTGGAGCATCTCCGGCAACACGATCAACAACTGCCTGCACCCCCTGGTGCTGGACTCCTACGGCAGCGGCACCTCCATCGTGAGCGACAACATCGTGAGCCGAGGTCAGGTCACGGGCGTCGAGCAGGCGGCCGAGGTGCGCGGCGGGTTCAAGCTCATCGGCAACGACTTCAGCGGCTTCGACGAGGAGGGCTGCTCGGCCCTTGCCCTCTATCCCGACCGCGCCGGCAGACAGGTGCGGAGCGCCTTCCTTCGCAACATCTTCGAGCGCTGCGCGAACGTCGTCGC
>JALGVE010000033.1 GCA_029820045.1 Candidatus Zipacnadia bacterium
TACCCCAGGGTGGCGTCGGAGTCGGGCTATGAAGCCTGACCTACGCTGGCGGTCCCGCCCATCGGGCGGGACGGGCCGGCCTCAGACGCCTTCGCCCCGCTTGCGCGGGGCTTCCGCGTCTTCGGGCGGCGGTGCCATGGTAGCGCAGACGCCCTCGCCTGCGCAGATACGGCTCAACGCGCGTCTTCGCGGCGCCGACAGGCGAGGGCGCGACTTTCCAGCAATGCAGATGATGCCGCAGGCGAGCGGTGTCGTTGCCCTCTGGAGGGGCCGCCCGAGGGCGCTTCTGCTGTTGCAGAAGCACGCGAGGCCGGCCCGCGCACAACCACTGCGCCTTGATCTGCCCCAGGGTGGCGTCGGAGTCGGGCTATGAAGCCTGACCTACGCTGGCGGTCCCGCCCATCGGGCGGGACGGGCCGGCCTCAGACGCCTTCGCCCCGCTTGCGCGGGGCTTCTGGCGGGCGGTAGCCGTTCCTCTCAACCCTGCTCTGTTTCTCGAATGTTAGGGGGGGCGCCTGTCGTACCAGGTGAAGACGCGCGTGCGCGGCTCCTGCTCATCGCCATGATCCCGTATACTGCGCAGGCGCCTCCGTCCTCTCTTGCCTCATGCGGCAGGCAACCTCGACCTCGCCGTGGAACCTCCGACTCACAGCAGCCTTCAGCGGGCGTCGTTGGTCGGATGTCCGGTGTCGGTCGCCCGAGGTCGGATGTCCGAAGCGCGACGAAAGGAGCGCACAGCATGATCGAGAAGTTCACCATCAGCCGTGATGACAGCGTCTACGAATGCTTCCCCGATGTGTGTATGACCCAGACCGGGAAGCTCGTGCTCACCTACCGTGAGAGCGACAGCCACGGGGCCTCCGATTACTCCTACCTGCTTTACCGCGTCAGCGAGGATGCCGGCGCCACCTGGTCGGATAAGGTCTACCTCGACCGGCAGGAGAAGACCGGGGGCGTGCTCTTCAAGTGGAACTGCCCGCGCGTGAGCCAGCTCTCCGACGGCCGCATCATCATCCTCTGCGACGGCTATCCCGTCCCGCCCGGCGAGGGCGGCAGCCAGTACGATTCCAAGCAGTGGCTGTGGATCAGCGAGGATGACGCCGCGAGCTTCGCGGAGGCTGTCGAGACGCCGGTCTGCGGCATCGTGCCCGACAAGATCATCGAGCTGAACTCCGGCCGCCTGCTGCTGGGGAGCCATGTGCGCGATGACGAGTTGGGCGGCCTCTACCGGCAGATGGTGCACATCTCCGACGACGGGGCCGAGAGCTGGCGCGGGCCGATCACGGTCTGCTGCACGCACCACTACGAAGCCTGCGAGGGCGGTATTGTGCAGTTGCCCGAGGGCGAGCTGGTTTGCTACATGCGGGACAACTCGCGCACGGGGCGGCCCGGCCCCAAGTGCATATCGAAGGACGAGGGCGAGAGCTGGCTGGGTCCGTTCGATACGCTAATGAACGGCCTGCACCGGCCCGCGGTGGGCCTCACCAACCCCACAGTAGGACAGACGCCCTCGTCTGTCCGCGAGGCAGGGTTGGTAGGACAGACGCCCTCCTCTGTCCGCGAGGCAGGGTTGGTAGGACAGACGCCCTCCTCTGTCCGCGAGGCACGGTTAGTAGGACAGACGCCCTCGTCTGTCCGCGAGGCACGGTTAGTAGGACAGACGCCCTCGTCTGTCCGCGAGGCACGGTTAGTAGGACAGACGCCCTCGTCTGTCCGCGAGGCACGGTTGGTAGGACAGACGCCATCGCCTGTCCCGGGCGACCCGGAGGTCATGATCACCTATCGCTTCCATCCGGGCGGCCCGTTCGCGAAGAACTTCTTCGCGTACAAAGAGAGCATCGAGTCGGCGCTGGAGCCTGACCGCAGCAAGCAGAGCGGCATCATCCTGCCCCTGGATCACGATCGCAACGCGCAGTCGGACTCATCGTATTCCGGCTGGGTGCATTTGCCGGACGGGCGCTTCTTCGCGGTCAACTACATCAAGGACGACGCGCCCATGGCCCAGATTCGCGGGTACTACTGGACCGAGGACGAGTTCTGAGCGCCCACGCAATAACACACGACAGTGGCGCGGACATTCTTGTCCGCGTACCCCATCCCGGAGGTCTGCGAGGTCATGACTGATCCCGACTTCACTGCATCCGCCGCCGAAATCCAGACTCACCTCAACGTTCTCTGCCGGGACCTCGGCAATCGCATCGCGGCCTCGGAGAACGAGCACCGCGCGGCGGAGTACGTCGCGCGCTATCTCGACTCGCTGGGCCTGGCTAACGTCACTGTGGAGGGCTTCCCCTTCACCGAGTGGGGTTACGAGGTCAGCACGCTGGAGGTCAATGACCGGGGCGAGTGGCGGGAGATCGCGTGCATCCCAGTGGCGAACTCGCCCTCGACGCCGCCGGAGGGCATCGAGGCCGAGGTCGTATACGTGGATAGTGCGACCCCTGCGGACTTAGCGGGCCGCGATATCGAGGGCAAGATACTGCTCATCTGGGGTCTGCATGGCGGCGACACCAGCAAGCTGGAGCGGCTGCAGGAGTGCGGCGCGGCGGCGGTCTTGTGGGTGGATGATCGGCTGCCTTTCGACTATCCGGTGTCGGTGGGGACGCCGTATGACTGGCGCGACGTCCTGCGCAAGCCCAACGTCTGCATCCCCTACACGGAGGCCTGGAAGCTGGCGCGGGCGGAGGGCGTGAGGGCGCGCTTGCGCACGGAGGTCTGGCGACGCGAGGGGGAATCGGTGAACGCGTTCGGCGACCTGCCCGGCAGCGGGCCGGAGATGGTGCACATCGGCGGGCACCTCGACTGCGTGGTGGTGGGCGTGGGCGCGGATGATGACGCTTCGGGGGTGGCGGTCACGCTGGAGGTGGCGCGGTTGCTGAGCGAGTTGGACGAGCAGCCGTTGCGGACGATCCGTTTCATGGGGTATGGGGCAGAGGAGCAGCTTTCGGAGGGCTCGCGGCGGTATGTGCTAGCGCATCGCGAGGAGGTGGAGCGGACGCGGTTGTGCATTCAGCTTGACAGCGTGGGCTCGGCGGTGGGGAGGAATGAGGTGCGGGTGGTCGGCCCACCGGAGCTGACCGACGCGGTGCGCCGACTGGCGGGCTTGCCACCCGCGGCGGGGTCTACAGAGGCGGCCAACATGGTGGGACAGACGCCCTCGTCTGTCGGCGGGTCCGATATGGTGGGACAGACGCCCTCGTCTGTCGGCGGGTCCGGTATAGTGGGACAGACGCCCTCGTCTGTCGGCGGGCCGCAGGCCCGCGCGATGGAGGGGCCGAATGGGGAACGCGACCGCGAAGACCTTTCTCCCTCGGCAACGGGTAGGTCGGGCTTTCCAGCCCGACAATCTCGTTCGTGGCGGGGGGATTGTCCGCCGAAGCCTTGGCGAAGGGGGATGCCCCCAGCCCCCGCAGACCTGAGTTACTCCTGCGAGGTCCTGGAGGAGGTGTCGCCGTATTCGGACATGTTTGCATTCAACATCTTTGGTGCGCCGTCGGTGTGGTTTTACCGGGTGAACATGCCGGGGATGCGCTACTTCCACCACAGCGCGCTGGACGACCTGGCCGTGGTCTCAGCCCCGCAGATCGCCCGCACCGCCACGGCCACGGCGCAGTTGGCGTACCAGGCGGCCTTCACGGAGCCCTCGTGGGAGAGGGAGATACCGGAGGAGTTGGCCTCCGAGGTCGCGGAGCATGCAGCGAGGTTCTACGGACTGTAGCTCCTCGCCGCCGTCACGACGCCGGCCACGCCTTTCGTAGGTCGGGCTTTCCAGCCCGACAATTCCGTTCGTGGCGGGGGGATTGTCCGCCGAAGCCTTGGCGGAGGCGGGTGCCCCCAAGTCCTGCAGAGGATGATCCATCCTCTCACTTCAGTGGTCCGGAGCAACGCGCCGGGCACTTCCGCGAGGTATTGGAGGAGGTCTCGCCGTATTCGGACATGTTCGCCTTCAACATCTTCGGGGTGCCATCGGTGTGGTTTTACCGGGTGAACATGCCCGGGATGCGCTACTTCCACCACAGCGCGCTGGACGACCTGGAGGTGGTCTCAGCCCACCAGATCGCCCGCACCGCCAGCGTCACCGCGCAGTTGGCGTACCAGGCGGCCTTCACGGAGCCGAGGTGGGAGCGGGAGATACCCGCCTCCCAGGCAGCCGAAGTGGCAAAGTACGGAGAGGTGTTCTACCGGCTGTAGGGTAGTCGTGGTCTACGAAGGCGGGATTATGAATGGCGGCCCCAACGGTTCGGCGTCGCGCGGAGCTTTCGCAACATCAGATCTGTGTTCACTCCTCGGGAGTACGATCTCCCATAGGTCTGCAGCGGCTTCCTGGCCTTCCCCTTCACCCACCGGCGGCGAAGATGTATCCGCTGGACTAACTGGCAGTCCGAGAAGTCGCAGCGATTCGGCCGCACGGGCACACACCCGCGGATGTTCGTCATCGAGTAGGCGGAGCAGGGGTTCGACGGCGGCGGCGTTGCCCACCTTCCCCAGGGCGATAGCAGCTTGGACGCGAACGATCGGCTCTGGGTCCTCGAGTGCGCGCAGCAGGTGCGCCATGGTAGCCCGCTCTGCCATCTCGCCGAGCGCGTACGCCGCGTCTGCGCGGACGCAGGGGTGATTGTCGCTCAGTGCCGCAATGAGCGGCTGGACCGCTCGCGAGTCTCTGAATTTCGGAAGCTCGATCGCGGCCGCGGCCCGGATGGCCGCATGCGAATGAGAGAGTCTTGACAGAATGGCCTGAAAACAGCGCGGCTCAGCCTTTTGACCCAGAGACCACATTGCGTAGACGTTCAGGAAGGCGTCTTCGTCGTCCATAGCTGAAAGAAGCGCGTCGACTGAGCTAGGTTCAGGGATAGACCCCAGCGCCAGAGCTGCACTCACCTTCACGAGTTGGTCTCCGTCTCCAAGATGCCTGATCAGTGCGTCTGCGGCGCGCGAATCGCCGATGGCGCCAAGCGCCTCGGCAGCTCGTCGGCGCACGCGCGAACTCTCGTCATCCAGCGCTTCTATCAGTGCCGGCACAGCACGAGCGTTGCGGATGTGCCCCAGAGCGTCGACGACGGCTTCGCGTACGCGCGCGACTTCATCACGCAGCGCATCGATCAGCGCGTCAGCCGTGCCGACATCTCGCAGCTCGCCGAGCGTGGCCGCGGCTTCCTGCCGCTCGTGTGGGTGCTCCGATCGGAGCAATGGAATGGCTCGACCTATGCGCTGCCGGGCGAGCGCTTGGTCACGCGAGAGTCTCGGTACTCCCCACGCGTCTTCGATGGTGCTGATAGCCCCGCGGGCCTCTTGGCGGACATCTTCCTCAGGGTCCGTGGTGGCGAGCTGATGGAGTTCAGGCAGGAGGCGTGAAGGTGGGCCGGGTGTTCGCCCCAGTGCCCAAGCGGCGAACCCGCGGACGCCGGCGTGTTCGTCCTTCAGGCGCTTCATGAGCACCTCAAATGCCTCCGCGTCACCGATCTTCCCGAGGGCCCAGACAGCGGTGCCCCGGAGTCCCGGATGCTCCTCGTTGAGGCGAGCCATGAGGGGCCGGACGGCGCGCGGGTCACTGATGCTGCCCAACGCCCAGGCAGCCGCCGCGGCGACGCGCCCGCTATTGTCCCCGAGCCGGTCGATCAAGGGCTGGACCACCCGTGCGTCACCGAGATCGCCCAACGCCGCCGCCGCCGCCGAGCGGACGTTTGCGGCATGGTCGTTGAGCCGGTGAACCAGCGGCCCGACTGCGCCCGGGTGGCCCAGTTGGCGCAGCGCGCGGGCGGCCGCAGCGCGCACGCTTGCGTCCCCATCCCTCAGCGCGCAGACCAGACCATCTAGGGCCCTTGCGTCGCCGATCTGGCCAAGAGCTTCGGCTGCGGCTGAGCGCACAAACCACTCTCCGTCGCTCAGGCGTGAGATCAAGGGGACCACAGCGCGGCGATCCCCGGTCTGCCCGAGAGCGCGGCTCGACTGGTACCGCTTGAACGGTGCAGTCGAGCGGAGCGTTAGAAGAGCGGCGTCAATGTCGTTCGCGACCTGCCCCTGCTCAACCGCAGGTCCTGCTTGTGCGGATGCAGAATTGCTGGAGCCTGGGTCTGCGGCGTGTGTAGACACCTCGAAGATACGCTGCACAAGCGCGTCCTGGGGCGTGTGCCCATCGAAGTGTGTCTTCTCCAACTCAAGCTCGGACTGGGGCGCTTGGTAGCTGCCAGGTACCTTTGGCTGGATGTCAATCTCCGGCACCCCGAAAGTGATCGACATACGTGGGGACTGGCTCGCGATCGCGCTGAGATACAGGGCTTCTTGCCGCAGCCATTCGCACCAAGCCTGAAGGAGAGCGTGCTCCTGCCGCGTCTCACAGCGGGCCACGATCTTGATTTGTTGCGGGTTCACCGTCGGCGGTCTCACTGCCCGGTGCAGCCCCCAGTGCGCAGGACTCTCCCCGGGCAACGGCTCGGCAATATTGCGGACAAGTGGACAGGCCCGCTCATGGCCCAGATCCAACAGGTCGCCCAAGCGGAGTAGGACCGCGCAGAAGGCCACGTCCACCTCATCGTCACGAACGAGGAGGGATCGCGGGAACTCGTTCGCGTTCGTCAGCAGCACGCGGTTCGTGAAGCCGTGCGCTCGGCAGACATTCGCGATGGCCTCCGCTATGTAGGGATCGTCGCAGCGTGCCACCCCAAGTTCCTCCGGCAGCTGAAGGACGAGTTCTGCAGCCCGTTCAGCGTGGCGACGACGGACCCACTCGGCGATCAGGTAGCGGCGATTGAATGCGGCTACCCATACGTCACCGGTTTCCACCGCTTCCGCGGCTGCCTCGAAGAACCGCTGCAGGCGCGTGTCAGCCCGAAGGGCCTGGAAGCTATCCTGAGTCTCGATCTCCGTGTACTCCCTCTCCGGCACCACCATTCCGAGGTCGTGCAGTAAGGCCCCCGCTATGAGGATGTATATCTCCGTGGAGGTCAGCGCCGCCAGTGTGTCGCTTGGCAGGCATCGCCCCATGCGGTCTATGATGGTCACAGAATGATCCACCGCGTGCGATGTGTAGTGTGGAAACGTATTCGAGATGCGCTCAAGGAGTGCGGGAAGCTTGTCGAGGTGGGCCTGGACAGCGCCGACGTATAGCTTCGCGTTCGGCCCCCAGGTTGCATCCTCCTGCAGTTCCAGAAGTCTCTTGTAGAGAGCAGTGCCTTCCAGCTTGATTGCCATACCTAGTGGTCAGCCCCCTCATCAGCGTCCAATGTGTGTATGACTATCCCCTGTAGGCTATTCTTCGTTCACCGTGTCAACTCCTGCAGTGCATTATCACAGTATGAAGGGACACTGCTGTGCTGGACACCGCGCCACTGCTGACCTTGGCACCTTGCCAGGGCGTTTCCCTCCCCGCGCATCCCCCTTACCCACCTCGCCCCGCTGACCTTCCACTCCCACCCCGCCCCGAAACGGCGACGCCCAGCCCGGACCGGCTTCCGGCCGGTCCGCACGGCAAACGACGCGGGCCGGTCTGAAGACGCGGCCCCTCCATACGACAATGCCAAAGACAAGGGCTCACGGCCACGGCAAGAAGGGGGCCGGGGTGCGCCATATCCCCGCAATTGTCGCCCCAATCACCGCGTGCGCTAATGCCCCCACCCTCGGCCCTACCAGTGCCTGAACGCGCACGCGTTTCGGGGTGCGCGTTAGCGGTGGGAAGCTACGACCACTAACGTCATAACGTCACGCCACCCGCTCCGAGAGATGCCCGCACCCCGGATGGCCGAATGTTTCACGTGAAACATTCCTCGAGGGATACCGCGACGGCCAGGCCGGACGGGCGTCCGGCCTCTCCCTACCACAACCAGACGACGAACATGGGCTCTCCGTAAGGCAGACGGCAAACGGCGCGGGCCGGTCTGAAGCCCCGGCCCCTCCCTAGCGGCAAACGGCACAGGCCGGGACGGGGCCCGGCCTCTCCGCACGGCAGACGGCGTGGGCCGGTCTGAAGACGCGGCCCCTCCATACGACAAGGGCAACGACCAGGGCTCACGGCCATGGGAAGAAGGGTGCAGGAGTCCGCCATATCCCCGCAATTGTCGCCCAGATCACCGCCTGGGAGAACTCGCCCAGAATCAGGCCCAAAAAGAACGGCCTCAAGTTCGAATATAGGTGCATCCCCCCATAATGCACTACCCCGCCCTTGATCAGCCAGGCAATGAACATCGGGAACCAGAAGACAATCATGCTCCACGATCCCGATAGCGCTAACCCCAGCGGCGATAAAGGCCACCATACGTAGCGCATGCGCATCACGCTCAGCACCACCGCCAGAATCACCCCCGACGAGAAGAACGCCGGTAAGCGCGCATCATACTTATCCCCCGAGATCAGCACCGGCGCGAAATGCCGGAACCCCAGCAGCGGATTGCCCCGATACACGTAGCTGTACATGCCCACCGCGCCGATGCGATACGGGAGCGCCAGGTGCAAGTACGAGCCGAAGACGATCGCAATCAGCAGCGCCACCGCAATCGCCGCGAATAGCCCGCGGCGGTCCAGCTTCGTCAGGTCCGACATCTTCAGCGCGTCCAGGAAGGTCGAGAGCAGGTTGCCGCGCAGGTCGCGCGTGAACACCGCATCCGCCAGCGACAGGGCCGTCAGCGTCGGCGCGCCCAGGGCCTCGCTGCGCGTGAAAAGCCGGGTCAGGTCCACCGGCCGGAAGCTGGTCTCGGTCATGAGCAGGCCCGCCTCGGAGACGCTGCGCGCCATCACCACGACCACCACCAGCAGAAACACGGCCACCTCCAGCACAGCCATCCACGTTGACATGCCCAGCAGCGTGAACCAGTAGATCGCCACCAGGCTCGCGGCGAACAGCCCATACACCGCCACGCGCGGCGGCAGCGCCTCCCGGCCCTCGGAGGCGACCTCCTCACCCCGGCTCGCGGCGCGCCAGATACGACGCAGGTGCGGTAGGGCGGACTTGACGAGATAGCCCGCCAGCACCAGATACGCGCCAGCCACCTGATAGCCGTTCCAGAGCGAGGTGGGATAAAGCGGCATCGGCTGGTAGGACGCGCCGAAGGCCGAGAAGACGATGTTCTGGATGCGCGCGAGGACGAAGAACGCCCACAGCGAAAACAGCACCTGCGCGGGCAGGAAATAGCCGAAGCCCACCGCCGCCATCGAGCAGTACGCGGTCGTGTGCCCGAGGTCCCGCCAGGGCCGGCCCATCGAGTTGAAGACCATTTGGTTGAGGCGGTACTGCACCGGAATCTCAGGGATCGAGGGAAAGAAGCGATGCAGCCCGGCGAGGGTGAACACGAAGGTCGGGATGATGAAGCCGATCCAGGTGAGCCAGTTGCTGAAGAACGAGCGCGACCAGTGGCTGTGCTGGGCCATCTCGAGCGGCAAGATGGTCAGCGGGAAGGAGAGCTTCTCGTTGTTAGCCCATTGCTCGCGAATGATGGCGGCCAGGCAAGCGTAGGCGAAGAGCATGGCAATGACCGGCACCAGCCACGCGAGCCAGGGCGTCAGCCAGGGCCGCCAGGGGATCGGCGCACCCGGGCGCAGGCCCTCGTAGAAGTCGCGGACGAGGGGTTGCTGCGTCTCGCCGCGCACATCGAAGGGAACCGCCCACTGCGGGATGTGTTGGAAAAAGGTAGTATCCCAGTGATTCGTCGGGTCTGCGTAGTAGTTGACTGCGACCAGGGCGGGCAGCCAGCGCTCCAGCAGGCCGCGCGAGACGGTCAGCGCTGCGGCCAGGATCATCACGTAAATGACGATGACCTCATGCGGGCGAAGGGCGAAGCGCGGGCCTAGCCAGCCGATGAGAAGGTTGATGAGAACGACGATGAGCAGGAGGCCGATGGCGGCGGGCGCGAACTGACAGATCGCGATCTGAATGGTGGTGACGACCAGCTCTCCCCAGCAGACAATCAAAGACACAAGCGCAGCGCCAAGGGCGCCGATGATGATGGCTCTGAGGGTCACTGAGTAACGGGAGTTCGACATCGCAAGTGTGTTCTGCCTGTGCCGGGGAGAATCCTTCCGCGTCAGGGACCAATGTGGGGCTGGTCACAGACGCGCGAATGCAGGGAATGTGGCAAGCACCGCGAAGTAGCAGTTACAGAAGGGAGTTGTCCGCGCGGAGAGGGACTTACGCGCGGCTAGAGCAAAGGAAGGAGCGATAGATGATGCGACGATCTTATGTATCTCTGAGCCTGCTTGCGTTGCTGTGTGCGCTGATGGTGAGTGTGCCGACGTTCGCTCAGGAGAAGACGGCGTGGGACTACATCAGCGTATTCGCCCAGGGAGATAGAGGTCCCGAATGGAGCGACCAAGTCGCGGCCATCCATGAGTTGGTGGAGTTGGGCGACGCAGCGGTAACGCCGTTGCTCTCGGTGATGAAGCACCAGAACAAGCACGTGCGAGCGAACGCGGCGACAGCCCTTGGTAGGATCGGGGCGGCCGCGGCGGTCGAGCCGCTCATCGAGGCTCTGGCAGACCCTGAGCCCGAAGTGCGTGGCGCGGCAGCCGAGGCACTTGGGAAGATCGGCGATGCAAGGGCGATCCAGCCGCTGCTTGCTGAGCTGGCCAAGGAGGACGAGGCCGACCAGCGCGGCGCGGCGGTCGGGCTGGGTTGGATGAAAGCCCAGGCTGCCGTTGAGCCGTTGATGGCACTGCTGTCCTCGCAGAGTTGGGAGGTGCGTTGGCGCGCGGCGCTCGCCCTGGGGCAGATAGGCAATGAGAGGGCCTCGTTCTGGCTGACTGCGAGAGCCACCGATGAGGACGCAGTGGTGGCGGCATGTGCGGCGTGGGCGCTCGGAGCGCTCGCGGGGCAGCCGAACTTCGCACCCTTGGCTGCGAACCTGCACAGCGAAGAGGCCGGCGTCGTGTGGGGCTCTGCATGGGCGCTCGGCGTCATCGGTACCCCAGAGGCGACCAATCTACTGGCGCAGGCGCTGACCTCTGACAACGAGACCGCGCAACAGGCCGGGCGGATGGTGCTGGAGTGGCTGGACACGGCCCAGGCGCTGGAAGCCCTCAGCAAGGCCCCGCCGCCCGCGGCGCACGAGGAGGAAGCAGTGGAGGAAGCTGCCGAAGGGCAGCAACCAGCAGCGGAAAAGCCCAACGAGGGCGAAGCGAAGGAGCAGTAAGCGCTAGAGTTGTGCGTGCGCATATGCCCTGGCCTGCCGCAGGCCTGGGCAGACGAGGCGTCTGCTGGCGCGGTCGTTTGAGGTTGAGCTTGGGCGGACTAGGGGTTGACCTTGCGGGCGTCCGGGTGAGGCCGCTCGCACTTGCCGAAAGCAAGGAGGGCGTTCGGCCGCGCCACTGCCTGCCATGCGGCGCGTGGGTGATCGTAGCTTAGGTCTTGCGGCGCCTGATGCCAAGGACGCCGGCCTTCTTCATGGCCTCGGCCCAGCGGATCGCGCGCGCGGGCTCGATGGGCGAGCCCTCGCCCTCCAACCGCGTCAGTCGGCAGATGTCCAACAGAGAGCGCTTGCCATCCACCCAGAAAAGCATGAGCCGGGGCACGCCGCCCTTGCTCGCTTTCTCTACCTCCTCGCGCGCCTTCTTCGGTAGCTCCGCGTTGGTGACGATGCCACGCATCTTGCGGTAGGGAATCATCTGCGCGGCCTTCTTCTGCGTCGGTGTGAGGCGTTTCTCCGGCTTCGGCTGGGGCGCGGCGAGCTTGTGCTGCTTCGCCAAGGACGCCAGGCGGCGGGAGGCGCGTTGCTGCCAGAGATCAGCAGCAGCGTCTATCTCCGCGCGCGCCTGCGAGAGGCGCTCGGTTGAGCGGCGGGCCTCGGCCTCGGTCAGCAGCCCCTTCACGGAGTCGAGTGCCTTGAGTTCGCGGTCGCGGATGTAGTCCAGCTTGTCGCGCAGGTCAGTCGCGGCCTCCACGAGCTTTTCCTCGAGAGTTGGCTCCTTCTTCTTTGCCTTCGACTGCTGCTTCGGCTTCTCGTCCGGCGGCTCTTCGAGCATCAAGCGGGCATCGGCCAAGCCCTTCTCAGCGGTGCGGCTGAGGTAGTCGTCAGCGCGGTCGGCGACCATCTCGGCGAGCTCCATGACCTCCGGCTGGCGGGCGCTGGCGAGAAGATAGGCCCAGGTCCCGGCCAGCATCGCCACGCGGCCGAGGGACTCGGCGTCTACCTTGTCCTCTGTGTCATGATTCGTGTGATAGAAGCGGTCGGGCCACTGTATGAACGCGACGCTGGGGATGCCGACGGAGGGGTCGGAGATGAAGTTGTCGTTCATCCAGAAAGGCGTGTTGATAGTCGCGAAGAAGCGCTCCGCGCTGTTCGCGTTCCCCCAGGTGAAGAAGCGTGAGCGGAAGTAGTCCATCAACGCGGCGGTGAAGTGGTTGATGAAAGAGGGCAAGGCGTCAGGGCCATCCTGGTACATGAGGGCGGCGCCCCCGGCGCGGCACTGATCCTCGCCAACCATGTCCACGTTCAAGGCCGCGGCAACGCGCTCTGTCTCCTCCGGCCGCTCGTAGCACAGCGCCTGGAGCGACTGAAACTCGTGCGTAAGCCAGACGCGGATGGTGCGGTACGGGCGCGGGAGCTTCTTCGCGCGGATCAGGGCCCGCAGCGCGCGCATCACCTCCAGCAGCACGGCGGCGCCGGAGGCGTTGTCATTGCAGCCCGGCTCATAGAGATGGGCGACCAGGCCGATCTCCTGGTCGGTGCGCCGGCCCCTGAGGGAGGCGCTGACCATCTCATGGCGGCCGTCGTAGATCCTGGAGTCCACCCAGGCCCGCAGGCGCACCTCGTTGCCTTTCTTCTCTTCCGCTTCAATGAGCTTGCGCAGGTCCTGGCCCTGGCGAGGGGTCAGCACGAAGGCGAAGAGCTTCCCCTCCGGGCGGATCGTGAGCCAGAGGCGGGCGTCGGGCAGGTCCATCGGCGTCGGGCGCACGACGGGGTTGGTCGCCATGTTGTCGGTGACAATGCCGACCGCGCCCTTCTTCTTTGCGAGCTCGTGCACCGCGCGCGGAGCCGCGTTGGTGAGGATGATCTTGCCTTTGACACTGACGCCCTTGTAGTCCTTGTCGCTGGCTCCGCCCTCCACGATGACGACCGGAGCCTCGATTCCCCCGGCGGGCGTCGGTGTGCTGCCCTGGGCCAGGCTCCAGGGGTCGTCCCGGTAAGAGCACAGGCGGCGGGCGGCGGACTCCGGGGCGAGGATGGACAGTTCGGCATCCTTGCAATCCCACGCGCGCTGAAGACGGTAGGCGCCGTAGACCGCCTTGCCCGTGGCCGGGAAGGAGATGATCTCGACCTCAGAAGCGCCGCCAGCCTTCAGCTTGTCCACGCAGTAGCGGGCTGATTTGTAGTACTCGTCGAAGGAGCAGGTGCGGTCGTGGCGCCAGATATCGGCGGCCATGTTGCGGGTGTTCTCGCCGGAGACCTCCTCGGCGAGCAGGTCGTAGACCTTGCGGAACATCGCTGTCATCGCCTTTCGAGGGGTCAAGTACTATGACCAAGCGTAGTCTTCGCGAGGCGGGGGAAGAAGGCCTCCCTGAGGATGGGCCGGCGTTGATCCGGACCCAGAGGCCGTGAGTAGCGGCCGGGCTTCAGCTCGGCCGAAATGGAGGCCAAACGACGACGAACGGGGGCTGACCTGAAGCCCAGCCCCTCCATCTTACGACATTGCATCAAGGGGGATCATGCGCTGCCGACCGGATGCTCAACGCGCGCAAGCGCTCCGCTGGCAAAGGCGCACAGGGGAGCCGGCGCCTCAGCCGACCTTGCGAAGCTGAGCCTTCGCACGGAACCGGGCCAGGTCGTAGAGTTCCTCATAGCGGCGAGCCGAGTCGGCCCAGGAGAAGTCCTGGGCCATCGCATTGTCGCGGAGGTCTCGCCAAGTGGTGGGGACGCGGTAGGCCGCCACCGCGCGCTTGAGGGCCGCCAGCAGGTCCTGCGCGGTCAGCTTCTCGAAGACGAAGCCTGTCTGCGGCTTGCCTCTCTCCCTCACCGTATCGGCGAGGCCGCCGGTGGCATGGACAATGGGGATCGCGCCGTAGGCCATGGCGATCATCTGACCCAGGCCGCAAGGCTCGTAGCGCGAGGGCATGACGAAGAGGTCGGAGCCAGCGTAGATGCGACGAGCCAGGGCGTCGTCGTAGCGTATCGCCGCCGCAACCGCGCGCGGGTAGGTGGCATCAAGTCCCGCGCAGGCGTCCTCGATGTCTTCCTCTCCGGTGCCCAGGAGCACAAACTGCATGGGAAGCTTAATGGCCGCCGGGATCACCTCGGCGAGCAGATCGAGGCCTTTCTGCCACGCGAGGCGGGTTACGCAGCCCACCAGGGGCGCCTCGGGCTCGAGGGGCAGGCGCATCTCCCTCTGAAGCTCGGCCTTGCACTTGGCCTTGGCGTCGGTGTCCTGCGCGCTGAAGTTGGCCGGAAGGGCTTCATCGGTGCTGGGATTCCAGGCGTGGTAGTCAATGCCGTTGAGCACACCGTGCAGGTCGCGCGAGCGGGCCTGAAGCAGGCGCTCAAGCCCGCAACCGAACTGCGGCGTCTGGATCTCCTGAGCGTAGCGCTCGCTGACCGTGCTGACGATGGTCGCAGCGCGGATGCCGCCGGCCATGAAGTTAATGGCGTCGTTGTGGCTGACGGCCTTCAGATACTGCGCGTCCTGGCCCACGCCGATGGTTTCGGCTACGTCAGAGGGGAACTGGCCCTGGTAGCCGAGGTTGTGGATGGTGTAAACAGTGGCGGGCTGGCGCCCGGACTCGGCGGCGAAGAGGGGGACAAGGCCGGTCGGCCAGTCGTTAGCGTGCAGGATGTCGGGCTCGAAGCCCAGCGCGTCGGTGAGCGCCAGCGCGGCCCGGGCAAAGAAGGCGTAGCGCTCAGGCGCGTCGAGGTAGTCGCTACCGCCCTCGCCGTAGACCTCGGCGCGGTCGAAGTAAGGGTCGTGCTGAATGAAGTAGACGGGCACGTCGCTTGAGGGTGGGCTGGCCTCAAGTACGGTGGCCTTGATGGTCCGGTCTCCAACGCGGACGGGAAGAGCCTCGAGTGCTACGTCAAGCTCACCGTGTTCCAGGCACTGGCGGTGTAAGGGCATGACGACACGCACCTCAAGGTCGCGCCGCGCGAGCGCCTGCGGTAGGCTGCCGGCGACGTCGGCCAGCCCTCCGACCTTGGCATAGGGCGCGACCTCGTTGGCCACGAAGAGGACCTTCATGAGGCGGAACCTGCCTTCCGGCCGGATGTGCGCCGCCTACGCGGTTCGCGCGGTCGGCGGAGACGTGGACGCAGAGGACCGGGTCAGCGCCTGCTCTATCGCGTCCAGGAGAGGGCTGATGTCAACGCTCTTCTCTACGTAGGCGTCGGCGGCCCAGGCAAGGAAGTTGTCGGCGTAGGCCGGGTACGCGGTGTTGATTATCACGGGCAGGGAGGGGTCAATGTCCAGCAGTTCGTACAGAGCGGTCAGACCGTCACGCTCAGGCATAGCGATGTCGAGGACCACGACCTCTGGACGTTGGCTCTGCACGGCCTCAACCGCTGCCTGGGCGCTCTCAGCCAGGTGGACCTGGTAGCCTGCGCGCTCGAGTCTGCGCTTGTACATCTCGCGCTGGTTCGCTTCATCGTCGACTAGCAGGATGGGCGGTCGCTGCGGCTCCCGGCTGTCGGTTTGGTGTTGGTAAATGGACATCCTGGTCATCCCCCTTTGAGTTGGCGGCGAGATCGCGCAGGGCGCTGGTTTGCTCCCTGTCAGGCGCTGGCGATGCGTCGGAGTGGCCCTTCAGAACCGGCTTGGCGCTCTTCTGCTATGGCATCACGCAGGAACTGCGCGGAGTCCTCGGGCGCGACAGGGTTGATGTAGAAGCCCGTGCCCCACTCAAAGCCGGCGATCCGGGTCACGCGCGGCATGATCTCGATATGCCAGTGGTAGTCGAGATGCAGGGTGCCCCAGTAGTCCGGCTTGCCGGCACGCGGCGTCAGGTTCGGAGAGGTGTTAATGACGTAGTTGTAGGGCGGGTCGCCCAGCGCGGGGCGCAGATGGTGCAGGCAGAGGTAGAGGACCTTTGCGAGGTCAGCGCGGCGCGTGTCGTCCAGGAGCGCGAAGCTGTGCTCGTGCCGCTTCGGGTAGATCGCCAGCTCGAACGGGAAGCGCGCCGCGAAGGGACACATGGCCACGAAGTGCGCGGTGTCCAGCACGATGCGGTCGCCAAGCGCGCGCTCCTGGTTGATGATGTCGCAGAAGATGCAGCGCTCCTTGTGGCGGTAGTAGCTCCTGGCGACCGATAGCTTGTCCTTGATGCGCTTGGGGGTGACGGGGACGGCGATGAGTTGCGAGTGCGGATGGCGCAGAGAAGCACCGGCTTGGGGGCCGTAGTTGCGGAAGACCACTACGTACCGGAGCCTGGCGTCGCGGTACAGGTCCGTCAGGCGCTGCTGGTAGGCGAGCAGCACCTGCTCGATGCGTTCGGGCGGGCCGTCGCTCATCTTCCAGTCATGCTCCGGCGCCTCGATGATGACCTCGTGCGCACCGATGCCGTTGAGCAGGTCGAACATGCCCAGGCCGCGGCGGCCCACCTCCCCCTGAATCTCCAGCGCCGGGAACTTGTTGGGGACGACGCGCACCTGCCAGCCGGGCGTGTCCGGGAGGGCGCCTCGCGGTCTCAGCGCCCATATCTCCGGCGGCGTCTTGGACTCGTTGCCCTCACACAGCGGGCAGGGGCCGTGGTCATCAGATGACGAGGCCGCTTCGAAGTCAGTGGGCCTGCGGCCGCGTTCGGCGGCGATGATGACCCACCGATCAAGTACGGGGTCTTTGCGGAGTTCTGACAAAGCACGGCCTCCTTGCTTAGAGTTATCGGCAGGAAGCGACGGAACTTGAGGAGGGCGGGCAAAGGGGATGGCGCCAGGAAACGCCTGACGGCTGACGGCGCGCAAGGGGCAGGTGGCGAAACACAACGCGCAGCGTCCGCCGAAAGGCCGCCATCCCTTGGAGGCGCGAGATTCTTGTCGCGCGATTCGGCTCGGCCGAAGCCGCAAATGGGGAACGGGCTTGGGGGCTCAGGGTCCGAGCAGTCGGTCGTGCAGTTCGATGACCTTCTGGACATCGCCGAACGTCGCCGAGAGGTGGAAGGTGATGTTGCCGATGGGCATGTCCTCACGTGGGTAGAAGATCATGTAGTTGAAGTTGCTCTGACCGGGCGCCAGGCTGATGTGATCCAGCGACGGGAACTCATAGACGCAGCCGAAGGTCTGACCGCTGTCATCATCCTGAACCGCCAGCCAGCTCGCGGTCAACTCGTCGGGCGTCACCGTGCGCCGGCCCTTGCGCCAGGCGATGGTCTTGATGCCGTCCGCGGTCGGATAGAGCGTGCGCTCGCCCCGGCCGTCCACGCCGATGCGCGACATCAGATAGAACGGTATCGGCGCCGGGCCGGCGTCATCGGTATCAATCACCACCGTCAGATGATTGCCGCCCTGGTTGAGCGTGTATCTCATTGTCACCGGATGGCCGTCCTTGGTGGCGGACTTGAGCTGCGCCCAGACGCTCTCCCCGCACTGCGAGATGTCGTCGAGCTTCCAGCCGCCGAAGCCGTACCAGACCAGCCCGAAGGGATACTCGCTGGGCACGAGGTGGTCGGTGTAGGTGTCGCGCAGGATCAGGTCGTGCACCACGCCGCTGTTCTCGATGATGGTCGCCAGTATGTGACTGTTTTCCAGGCACAGCAAGGGCTTAGGGTCCGTCGTGCCGCTGGCGGAGGTCTTGTACTTCTCCATTTTGTGATAGATGACAGTGCCGCAGGCGAGACGGATGGGGAAGCTCCGGGTGAAGGGCTTGTCGCGCAGCGTGCCGGCGATGGTCAGGGTGCCCTCAGCGACGCGCGGCGTGTCGTCATCGGCGGCGAAGGTAAACTCCACCGTCTGCTCCTCGCCGTTGCGCAGCGCGCGCAGCTTCTGCTCGGAGGGCTGAGCCGAGAAGCCGTCAGGTAGCTCCACCGTCGCCAGCAGATCGGCGGACGTAATGGTGTTGACCTTGACGCTCACAGGCAGCACCGGAGGCAGATGGCCGCGCGGGAAGATGGTGCGGTTGTTGCTGACCTGGATAACGATGTCGCGGACCACGCGCACCTCGACCGCCGGCGAGACAAGCTCCTGGCCGCCCTCCAGCCGCGCCAGGATATTCATCTGGTAGAAGTCCGGCTCCAGGCCTTCGGGCGCGCGTATCTCAAAGCGGCCCTCGGCCTTCTGCCCCGGCTGGAGGTCGAAGACCTGTGGCTTACCGACGAACTGGAGGCCCGGCTCCAGGCCGGGCTCCAGCGAGCCGCGCAGCCGGTGGCCGCAGGTGTTCTCGATCATGCCCGCCAGCCGGAAGGAGGCGTCGGCCGACATCGCCTCGCGGTCGCTGGTGATCCCCAGCACCGCCGGCCGGGCATCCTCGGCGAGCAGCGCCACCGCCGCGAAGTCCACCAGCTCCGGCAAGACGAACTCCGCCCAGCGCGCGCCCTCCTCCTCCGTGATCTCCAGCGGCAATACCGTCGGCATTGCGGCGCGTCCGCCGCCGGCGCGGCGCGTGATGGGGAGAAGCCAGGCGAACTGTGGCCGCGTGCCCTCGTCCAACCGCATGCGCACCTTCAAGTCGCGGAGCACCTGATGGAACTCGCGCGGTGGAACAGACTTGAAGTCCACGCCGTGGTTGACGAGGCGGTTCGCGAAGCCGAGCCAGTAGGAATCCCCGGCGCGGAAGCTCTTGACTTTGAGCACGCCGATGCCGTCCGTGTAACCCTCAACCTGCACGTTGCCCTGGATGCCGCAGCCTCCCAAGAAGCCGCGTAGTATCTGGGCCCAGGCCTTGAAGCCCTTCGAGGCTGGCGCCTCCGGCCCGCTGGATGGGCGATAGTCGTACCCGTAGGCGTTGTCGTCGAGGGCGGCGGCCGCCTCGCCGGTCTCGCGCACATCGCGGAAGCCCTCGGTCCAGGAGGCCTGATAGATGGAGCCAGCGCTCACCCCGATGTAGAGCGCCCTGCCCTTGCCGAAGCGGTGCAGGGTCATGAGCGGCTCGTCTTCACTCAGTCTGCCGATGACTTGCGTGCCCTCGGCGGGCTCGCGGATTGACACATCGCCCGCGACTGGGGCCTGCTCCGGCAGGTCGGCCAGCACGCCGGGCGCGCCCTCAGCAGCGCACACCATCGCGGTGGTGCGGGAGGCTGTCTCGCGCTCGGTCGAGCCGATGACCTCGTCGAAGCCGAAGCCCGGGCTGCCGGCATCCTGATTGTACCAGCCAGCCGCGAAGGCCCCGTGGAACATGACCAGGTTGCCGCCCTTGGCTACGTACTCGCGGAACTTGGAGGCGATCTCATCGCTCACACAGCGCGAGTACTGACCGACGATGATGACCGGGAAGCGCGACAGGTCGCCCAGGTTGTGCTCGGAGAAGACCCGGAAGTCCACGTTGAGGTCGCCGAGCATCAGGAGAATGCCGTTGAGTTCGTTTCTGTCGGTGCCGTTGACCAGGAGGGTGCGGTCGGAGACATAGAGGCCGACCTGCGGGTCGCGCTGCTGCGAGGTAAGGTAAAGGTCGCCGAGCTGATACATGATGTTGTTGATGGACCTAGAGACGGTGTACATTGGCTCGCGGCGCTGCCAGTCCTTCGACGGGTCGGCGACGCCCTGGTAGGTCGGGGCGTCGGGGCCGGCGATGCAGACGTGCGAGAGCCCGGTGCGCGGCGTGTCCATGAGGAAAGACATCTGCACGTAGCCCGGGTTGTAGTCGGGCGGCATGCACAGCGCACTGCCGGGCTTGCCTGACCACTCGGCAATGTCGCGCAGCATATGAATGCGGTAGGCGCCGGTGCGATAGCCGATGCCGTGGCGCATCAACACGTCGGTGCACTGAGGGAAGTCCCACCAGGCGGCGGTCTCGGTGACCCCTCCCCAGAAGGGGAGGCTCCACACGACCAGGTGGTTCGGGTCGTTCTCCTTGAGCGTGTCATAGACGAACTTCGCGAAGTCAAGCTGTGACCAGCGGCGGAACTCCTGCCAGTCGCAGAACCTCGCAGACTTCTCGAAGGCTTTCGGCAGCTCGATCTCATCGAAGCTCTTCAGCTCCGTCCCCCAGGCCTGATTGAGGGTCTCGATGGTAGCGTACTTCTCCTTCATCTGCCGCTTGAACTCAGCCTGGCAGACGGGGCAGTGGCAGCCCCAACTGCGGTAGGAGAACTCGTCCTGCGGGTAGTATCCGAACTGAAAGGGACGGTGGCGCAAGCTCTGTGCGACCTCCGCGAGCCTCTTGCCGAGCTGCTCGCGGTAGGTGGGATTGAGGAAGCAAACGCTGCCGCGGGCCACGGGCTTGCCATCAGACCCGATCATGGCGGCCTCGGGATGCTCGCGGATGAAGCCGCCATCGGACATCACCGAGCCGGCCCAACTGTAGTAGTTGTGATGCTCGGCGGCGGCCTGGTAGAGTTCGTCCAGGGCGTCGAAGGGGAAGGGGGTGAGCACGGCGCTGCCGCCGCTGACCGGGCCGTAGGTGGTCGTATTGCCCCAGCCCTCGGCGAACTCGTAGAGGCGCGAGTTGCGCTCGGCGGACCAGGTGAAGTCATAGATGAGCAGGAACGGCTTGCCGTCGGCGTAGATGACAGCGTCCCGCGTGGTGAACTCCTTGGCGCCCTCGCGCCAGGCCGGCTGCCCGGGCAGTTGCGCGCAGGCAGTGGTCGCAGCCGCGAGAATCGCCAGGAGCGCAGTCACACCAACCACTCGTGCATTCATGGTCCCACCTTCTTGGTTCCACTGAGTCGCCACCTCGGGGAGGTCACGAAGGTGTGCGGAACTTGGGGGCGCGCGAAACCTTCGTACACCCGCCGGCAGGATCTCGGGCAACCCCTCCGATTGCTATTCTCGCCCTGCGCACCAGCACCTGCTGGCG
>JALGVE010000142.1 GCA_029820045.1 Candidatus Zipacnadia bacterium
GACAGGTGAGGGCACCTGTCCCACCGGCCGACAGGTGAGGGCACCTGTCCCACCGGCCGACAGGTGAGGGCACCTGTCCCACCGGCCGACAGGTGAGGGCACCTGTCCCACCGGCCGACAGGTGAGGGCACCTGTCCTACTCCATAGTAGGACAGACGCCCTCGTCTGTCCGAACCATCGGCGCACGAACGACGAGGACAGGTGAGGGCACCTGTCCTACCGGCCGACAGGTGAGGGCACCTGTCCTACTGCGGGCGGACGTACTTCTCGAGCTTCGGCTCGACGAAGTGCTTGTGGAACCGCGGGAAACTCGGCAGGCCGGTGTCAGCCGGGGCCTCGCGCCCCTGGATGAGCGGCTTGCAGTAGGTGACGAACTCCTCGGTGATGTCGTTCTGCTCCTCGCTGATCCACTCAAGCGGCACCGGCTTGCTCTCGCCCGCCACGCTCATCAGTGAGGTGGAGTCCACCTCCCACTCGAACGGCTCATCGCTGTTGCGCGTGATGGTCACCATGATGTCGGTCTCGGCGGCGACGGCACGCTCGACTGCCGACTTGCCGACCGCATAGGCCTCATCCAGATCCACTTGGCTTGCCAGCCCCATGAAGCAGCGATGCAGGTTCCCCAGGCGATCGAAGCGCGCCCTTACGCCCACCTCCTCCTCAACCATGTCCGCCAACGCGCTGGCGACGCCGCCAAGCCGCGCATGGCCGAACTCGTCCACTTTGTCAGAGGTCGTAGCGACCTCGCTCTCGGCGAAGGCAAAGCCCTCGGACACCGCGATCACACAGGTGCCCTTCTCGGCGTACACGCGCTTCACGTCATCCAGGAACTGGTCCGGATTCACCTCGACCTCTGGCAGGTAGACCAGGTGAGGGGCTTCGCCCTCGTCGGCACGCCCCACCGCGGTTGCGCCGGTCAGCCACCCCTCGTGGCGACCCATGATCTCGACGACCTCCAGGTTGCCGAAGGCCTCGGCGTCACGAGCCAAGTACTGCACTGCCGACGCTGCCAGCCGGGCCGCGCTTCCGAAGCCCGGGCAGTTGTCAGTGACCACCAGGTTGTTGTCAATGGTCTTCGGAATGCCGACGACCTCTATCTCCCAGTCACTGCTCTTGGCCAGCTCGGAGAACAGGTGACAGGCAAGCTGGGAGTCGTCGCCACCGGTATAAAAGAAGTACCGCACGTCGTGAGCCTTGAAGACCTCCAGGGTCCGCTCCAGGTCCGGTTCCTTGGGCTTCAGGCGCGAGGTGCCCAGACCGGCCGAGGGGGTGAAGCGCATCTCCTCGATAAGGTCGGGGTCCTCGCGGAACAGGTCAATAAGCTGCTCGTTGAGGATGCCGTCAAGGCCGTGCACCGCTCCGTAGAAGTGCTCGATCTCATCGAGGTCCCACGCCGCCTGAATTGCCCCCACCAAGCTGGCGTTAATCACGCACGTGGGGCCACCGGATTGTCCGATTACCGCGTTGCCCTTCAGTCCCATCTCTCTGCGCCCTCCCTACATGAGTTTCTCCCGCTCGTTGGTCGTGCCGTCCTGTTATGAGTATATCACACGCCCCCACGCGCGACAATAACGGCCGCCTCATCCCCCGTCGCCCTGCGCCGCGGGGCTATGGCGGACAAGCCCCCGGCCGCTCAGCTTGTGAGCTCCGTCAGGAACTCGTGCGTCTTCACGGCCTCCTCGTTGATCTCCTCCAGCGTCTCCCCGCCCAGGCACTCCACCAGGCATGGCCCCTCAAACCCGGCGTCGAAGAGGACATCAAACACGCCCTGGAAGTCCACCTTGCCGGTGCCGGGCGTGATCATCACGCCCTCCATCTCCCCCAAGCTGTCCTTGATGCACATCGCTACCACGTGCTCAGCGACGGGTTTCAGCTCCTCCACCGGGTCCAAGCCCTTGTAGTGCATGATGTTGCCGGGGTCGTAGTAGATGCCGAAGTTCGCGTGGTCAATGCGCTCCACGGCTCGCAGCAAGTCGGCCCCGCTCACGCTGATGCCCCCATGCGGCTTGAGCGTGAGCATCACCTCGCGCTCCTGCGCGTAGTCGCAGCAGGCCTTCATCGTCTCGTAGAAACGGTCGTACTGCCCCTCATTGCTGGTGCCACAGTGCAGGAGATACCGCGCGCCGAAGATCGCGACTCTGTCTATGAGCGCCTTCAGTCCCGCGACCGACTGCTCGGAGGAGCCGTCCATCGGAAAGCTGCCTAGCACGGTCGAAGGCGCCAGCCCGGCGCTCTGCACCTTGGCCCGCAGCACCGCTATCTCCTGTTCGCTCGAGTCCATCTCCACGAGGGGCTCGCCCTGCTGGTGCATCGTACCCGTAAGCGCGTAGCCAGCGGCGGCAATGCCGGCCAGTGCCTCGTCATAATCAAACTTGTTCCACGGTCTGTTGAAGCAACCGAGCGGAACGGCCATCTGCGTCATCCTTTCCTTGTGCGTAGTGCTTGGACAGGTGATCCGTCTTCGCCCCCTCACCAAGACCGTGAGGGATGAGAATGTTTCCGCAGATACGCGCTGTCTGCCTGCCTCCTACCCAGATACTCGCACCGACGCCCTCGTCTGTCCCAACCGTCGGCCGACGAACGACGAGGACAGCTGAGGGCACCTGTCATACTCGCCGACATAGTAGGACCGACGCCCTCGTCTGTCCCAACCGTCGGCCGACGAACGACGAGGACAGGTGGGGGGCACCTGTCCCACTCCCCAACATAGTAGGACAGACGCCCTCGTCTGTCCCAACCGTCCGCCAACGAATGACCCGGACAGGTGGGGGCACCTGTCCTACTGAGAGACCTTCCTCAGACGCGCCATCACCTCCTGCGGCGAGGCCGTCCCGGTGGCGCCGAGCTGCTGGATGGTGATGGAGGCGACCAGGTTGCCCATGAGGGCCGCCTCCTCGTTCGTCGCTCCCGCGCATAGCGCCGAGACTATCCCGGCAGTCGCGCTGTCGCCGGCCCCGACGATGTCTATCGGGCCCTCAACTCTCACCGCCGCCACATGCGTCAAACCAGCATCGTCCGCGATGAGCATCCCCTCCTCACCCATCGTGACGAAGACCGTCTTGCGGCTCTGAGTGTACAGTTCGGCGGCGGCGGCCTCGGCCTGCTCTCTCGTCGGCTGCTCGTCGAACGTGATCCCGGCCGCCCTCGCCGCCTCAAGCTTGTTTGGCTTGATGATGAGATTCCCGAAGCGGCTGATGTCACCGCGCGAGTCGGCGAAGAACGGCTTCTCCGGATTCGCCTTCGCAAGCTGGGCAAGCGCGTCACAGACTCTCGGCGTGATCGCGCCCAGCTCTTCCTGCTCCACCTGGTCCGCGATGATGACGCCGTCAACCTGCTGGACGCAGTCCCGCAGTTCGGCTATCAAGGCGTCCTCCAACTCCCGCGCGACCGGCTCCCAGTTCTTTGTGTCCAGCCGGTTGATTTCCCGCAGAGAGCCATCCTGCTCCCGCATCATGGGCTTGCAGTATGTCGGCGTGAACACCTCGGGCCGTACCAGCAGATGGCGCGTGTCAACACCTGTCGCCTCCAGGCCCTGGCGCATCTCGTAGCCCTCGCCGTCGTCGCCCACGAAGCCGACCGCGCGGATGTCGCCGACCCGTAGCGCCGCGAGGTTGGAGGTCACGGTCCCCGCCGCCCCGGGCTGAGGGCGCTTGTCCACCACCTGATAGGCCTGGAGGCCCGTCTCCAGCGATGTTTCCACGCGGGCCGGGTCAATGATCAGGTACTTGTCCAGGAAGTAGTCGCCGAACACGGCGAGGCGCACGCGGCGAAACCCGTCGAGCAGTTCTTGCAGCCTGTCAGCCGTCAATCGTCGAATGCCTCCACACTGACCTACAGATGCTCCACTATCAGCCGCCACAGGTTCGGCACCGAGACCGCATGGTCGGCCTGGAAGTAGAAGCTCTCGCCACCATCCGCCACCGTGCGCACCAGGATCGTCTTCCAGGGCCGGAAGTAATAGTAAGGGTTCGACTTGGATGGCTGCTCATGGTAGCCCTCCGGCAAATCAAGCAGGTCGAAGACCGCGGTGGTGAAGTGCGCGATCTCGCGGCCCTCCTGATGCGCGACATTACGCGCCATGGAGAGCGCCTTCAGATAGACCTCCGGCCCCATCACCGCACTGCCGAAGCTCAGATACGCCCCGCCCTCCAACCCCTCGACCGACCTGGCGAAGATGAGGAAGTCCTCGTACGAGGCCCAGCCCAACGCCGCGCCATCACAGTTGGGATGCTCGTGGGTAATGTCGTAGCCGATGCCGACGTGGAGGGTTGCGGGCACGCCCAAGCGGTATGCCGCCGCCAGCACGCTGATGTCCTGGTGCGGGAAGTCGCCCTCAACTATCTCGCGCCCCACCGCCTCACCGAAGCCGATGTCCTCCTCCGCGGCCCGCTTCGCAATGTCATTGAGGCGGCCCGTCTCCTGCCAGAGGCCGAACTCGCCGGTCCGGATATACCGCGCCACCGATTCAGTAGTCGCGCCGATGAGCGCGAACTCAAAGTCGTGGATGCCCACAGCGCCGTTACCCGCCAGGTGCGTGATGATACCGCGCTCCATGAGGTCAATGATGAAGCGCTGCACTCCGGCCCGGATGACGTGCGCACCCATGGTGAAGATGACCTGCGCGCCGCGCTCGTGAGCCGCGACCACGTTCTCTGCCAGCCGCTGGAGGTCCTCGTCCTCCATGG
>JALGVE010000143.1 GCA_029820045.1 Candidatus Zipacnadia bacterium
GCCGCGGACCTCCCAAGCCTCTCCCTCTAGCCCTGGATGTAACTGTGCCAGCAGCACCGCCGCGTCGAACTCCGTCATGCGATAGGGGCGAGGCAAGTGGCTGACCCTCCTCGACCCCCCTACGCGAGCGAAGTGAACTCACTGCAAGGCGGCGGGAAGGGCCACAAGGGCGTGCCCGACCGCCACCACCACTTCATCTTCGCCTGAAGGCGCCAGGCGCATGGGGCGCTCTCCTACCTCACATGCTCCGAGGAGCTTCCCCTCGCGGTCAAGGAGATACACTCGTCCGTCGTCGCAGGCCGCGGCCAGGCGTTCGCGCACCGCGGCCAGGTCGTTAACCCCTTCGGGAAGTTGCGTGCGCCAGATTTGCTCGCCATCCGATCCGAAGGCATACACACCGAAGCCTTCTGAGGAGCAAACCACCTCGGGCTTGCCATCACCATCCACGTCCAGGGGCTTGATGGCGGTTGGCGAACCGCCAACGTTGACCGCCCACACTTCGCGCTCGTCCGGTCGCGCGCAGCGCACAAAGGCATCGTCCATGCCGATGAAGGCCTCGGCCTTCCCGTCGCCATCCAGGTCGAAGGCGCCGACTGCCGTCGTCACCGGCCCGCCACTTACCCCGGGGAGCTGCTTCCCTGCGGAATCCAGCAACCTCGGCCAGTAGTACTCGGTGCCTGCAACCACATCGTCGCGGCCATCGCCGGTCAGGTCGCCCGCGCAGCCGACGGTGCTGGCGTGGACAGTGTTAGTGCGCCACAGAAGCTTGCCGGCCGAGGATAGGGCATGGTAGTGCCAATTGTCGGAGCCCGCGACGACCTCATGCAGGCCATCGCCGTCCAGGTCGGCCGCGAAGACGGTGGCTACCGAGCCACTTCGGCCATGGAACGGCTCGCAGCGGTAGCTCCATTGCTCCTCCCCGGTGGTCGCGTCGAGCGCTCTCACCTCGCCAGCCCGCGTGCCCGTAATGCAGGCCCAGCCCGCGGCGAATCTGGCGAGGGCCACGCAGCGCACGGGCGAGCCCACCTCCTGCTGCCAGATGACCTTACCGTCAGGGCCTATGAGCGCCACCTCTCCTTGCTCGGTCCCGCACAGGATGCCCGGCTCGCCGGCGGCGAGGGCTCGAACGGACGACTGCATCTCTGTCCGCCAAAGGGGCTTGATGGTGGGGAGTTGGGGCCACGAGAGGGCCGCCGGCGCTGACGGGGCTGAGGAGGTCTTCAGCAGGCCCTCGAGCAGCTCGCGAACCCGGCCCTCTGAGGTCTTCGCAAGCTGCGCGGCCCGTTGGCTCTCGCCCTCCGGAGACACGGTACCCGCGTCGAACCGCACGTCGAGGGAAGTTGGCTCCGCCGCCCGCCACTCGCTGCCCAGGAGGGCGACGTGGCGCGCGTCGGCGGCCATCAGCCGGTCAGCCGTCAGCAGGAACATCCCGGCGTCAATCTGAAGGTCGCGGATCTCCTGCGGCCCGAGGCCCACGAGCGCCAGCGGATCGCCGGTCACCATCCACGCCCGCTCGCCCACCGCCCTCAGCTCTCGCGGGCTGTTGTCCAGACCGCCACGGGTGTAGAGCAGGTTGGCGAAGGTGAAGCGCTCGCCCTCGCGCAGTTCCCCCTGCTTCGTCTGAATGAGTATCTGCGTCATCTTGTCGGCGTAGGGATAGCGGGCGTAGTAGCCGCTGTCGCCGCCGTGGCCGTAGTCGAAGGACTGCGCCAACTTGAGCCTTGCGCCGTCGGCGTTCACGATGAACAGATGCTGCTCAGGCTCGTCAATGACCTCAACCTGGTCCTTGACCAGGTCTTCGGCCTCCAGGACGAGGGGGTCTCCCTTCGGCGGGGTGAGAACCACCCGGTCCAGGCGAACTCCCGGCCCCTCGCGGAGCGAGATTGTGAAGCGATGCTCGCCTGCCTTCTCGACGGTGATGGCAGGGCCGGGCGTGTCCTTCTCCCAGGTGCCGGCGCTGCCGGAGTACTCCCCGATGGGCAGATGGTATGCCAGCCGTTCGCCTCCATCCACCTGCAGCCACAGGGAATCCGCTCCCCCGTTGATACCTTGCGCAATGAGATTCACCCCGTACTCGCCTGGCTCCAGGATGCGCCTGAAGCGTATCTCAGCCTGAGGCTTGAGGAACTCCACGACCGTTCGCTCGCCGTCGGGCATCACGCGGAGGAAGTCGTTGCCGGTGCGATGCTCGCCGCGCTGCGTGACCTGGAGCCTGTTCCCGTCCAACTGAACCTCGCCGAGGGTTCGCCAGAAGCAGCGCGCCGCATAGTCAGCCTGTGACCGCGCGCGCAGCTCATCAATCACCACGAAGAAGTCCTTCGCCTCCCACAGGAGGCTGCGCCGCCAATCCAGGCCATCGTAGTCCGATAGCAACGATTGCGTCATGGCCCGATCCCGAGAGCCAGCGGCGCAAACCAACTCAGCGGCGAAGGGCGGCTCAGCGATGATCTGTGCGCCGCTGCGCCCAGCGGGCCGTTGGTCCGGCGCCTTACCATTACGCATGACCGCGATGCTGTTGTGATACTTGGGCGCGGCACGGATGTAGTCCATGTCCACCAGCCACAGTCGCCTGTTGTCCGTGAAGCGAATGATGGCGTTGGCGTCGAGGTGCTTGTGGTTGCCCACGTTGAGCCCATCGAGCATGAGGTATTGATCCTTCCGCTCCCAGCCGCTGCGAAACACGGCCTTGTCCAGCGCCCGCTCGGGCGCAATCCCTTCGATGCCGTAGGCTTCCACGCGCGCCGGGGCCACCGTGAAGACGCGGAGGCCGATGTGTTCGTCGGGTTCCTTGGCCGGCATCGCCGTAGCGAACTGCCACAGTCCAGGAGAGGGGCTGATCCCGATGCGCTCTAACATCCAGCGGTAGCGCGGGTCGTGATAGTGAGCGGCCGCCACCGAGAACAACCCGCCGGCGATGCTTCCGAACGGCTGCCAGGCGTCGCCGTGCGTCGCCTCGTTGCCCTGGTTGTCGTGGGACGCGATGGCGTATTCCAGGCACTGTCTCAGGGCGCCATCTGTGAAGTACTCCTGCAGTCTGCCGGTGGCGAGCACGTAGGCCGCAGTGTGACGCGGCACGAGCCACTGATAGTTCGCGGAGTCCTCAAGGGGCTGGTCGCAGTGAACCTGACCGGCGAACAGGTTCTCCACCACAGCCGCCCAGTAAGCAGCCGCGGGCACGGCATAGTGGGTCCCCAGGTATTGCGCAGCGTGAGCGATTGCCAGAGCCGGGTGAGTCTCATGGTTCCAGATGGGGCGAGTCTCACCGCGCTCGTAGAGGGCAACGGGGTTGCGCATCTCCCAGAAGCCCATCGTGTCCTCAACCATCTGCCGCAACCACTCGGCCGCCCTTAGGCGATCCACATCCTCAAGTCCTGCGCTCTCCTCGACCTGGTCGAGAGCCATAACTATACTGGCCAGGATGAAGGTAGGCGGGTTCGGCTTGTGTTCAGCGTAATACCCCGCCAGCAGCGCGGCGAGGCGGCCATAGAGCCGTCCCCAACTGTCGTCCCCTGACAGGTAGTAGCTCCTCGCCGCCGAGATGACCCGCCCGCAAGCTCCCCGGAAGGGATCCGATCTGAAGGCGGTCAGGTCCGAGGCGGCCTGCGCCACCTGCTTCTCGATTTCCTCGTCGGAGACAGGCCCGGGCGCCGGGTCGGTGGCGCAGCTCCATTGGATGAGCTGAGGAACGGAGATGCTCTTCCCGGTTTTCAGGCCCTTGAAGAAGGAATCCATCGCCTGCCGCACACCCCCGGCGCTCGAGCCGCCAAGAAACAGGATGTCCGCGCCGATATCCAGCGCGTCGGGAATCGTTCGCAGCTCGAAGCCTCCTGCGCCGGGATACAGGCCATCAGCGCAAATCAGCTTGTTGGCGTAGAGGCGGAGCGCCAGAGGCCCCGTGGCGAAGTTCCCCAGCAGGACGAGGCTGCGCGCCTGGGGGCGGTCCCTGACGAAGTCGGTCTCGGGCAGAGTAGGGAGGCGAACGCCCGTCGCCTGCTCGAACCGAGACAAAAACTCCTGGGCCACCGAAACGTAGTCCGTGTCCTCGGGCACCAAAACGATCGCTTGAGGCTGGCCGTCGGTGACCAGCATTGTTTGCGGGTGCGGTCTGTAAGGCTCCGTCAACGGCGCCGACTTGGTCTCCAGGTCCGCGCCCAGCGCCGCGGAGCCCAGCCAAATCGCTGGTGGTAAATGACCCGTCGGCAAAGCCGCAACGACCAACCCCATCAGAGCGGCAATTGATACGGCCATTCTCGCCGACCTCCTTGCGCGATCTCCTACACGACACTGCCGACAGCTTCCGCTCGACCTCGGTTCTCCACCCATCTCCTCCCTGAGCACTAGCGTCAACCAGCCTTCGCGGACGCGGGAGGAGACCACAACTGTCCGCCGGGAAGAAGGATAATGTCTCGTGTTACAGGAAGGCTGACGGCTGGTCCTAGTTGGCAGTAGCTACCAAACGATAGCACAGTAGAAGTTCGTGTCGCGTCAAGATTCTTCTGCAAAAAGTGGCTGGTCTCTCCTGTGGTTCGCGGTTGGGCGGTTGTGTGTTTGCTCTGATGGGACGGTCCGTCAGGCGACCTTGAGTTGTTG
>JALGVE010000034.1 GCA_029820045.1 Candidatus Zipacnadia bacterium
GCGTCCACGCCGATGTAGATCATTTTGCGGTCTACCCCTTTCGCATGGCTTTTGGTGTGGCAGAAGTACCATTCGCCATCGACGGCGGGTAGACCGTTCTATATTATCCCTCCGCAGGGCAACCATGACGCCCCTTCGCAGGCAAGGATGACGCCCATCCGCAGGCAACGATGACGCCGGCCTACGGAGCCACCTGCATTCTTGGAAGGTGACGAGGGCGTCTTCCCGCCCAACGGGCGGGATCAGGCGGTCCCTTCTTGCGAGGAACGACGTTGAGTGCGCGGGCCGGCCTCGCGCGCTTCTGCGGTCGCAGAAGCGCCCTCGGGCGGCCCCTCCGCAGGGCAACGATGACGCCCCTCCGCAGGGCAAGGATGACACCCCTCCGCAGGGCAACGATGACGCCGGCCTACGGAGCCACCTGCATTTCTGGAAGGTGACGAGGGCGTCTTCCCGCCCAACGGGCGGGATCAGGCGGCTTCTCCTTGCGACGAACGACGTTGAGTGCGCGGGCCGGCCTCGCGCGCTTCTGCGGTCGCAGAAGCGCCCTCGGGCGGCCCCTCCGCAGGGCAACGATGACACCCCTCCGCAGGGCAACCATGACGCCCCTCCGCAGGGCAACGATGACGCCCCTCCGCAGGCAACGATGACGCCGACCTACGGAGCCACCTGCATTCTTGGAAGGTGACAAGGGCGTCTTCCCGCCCAACGGGCGGGATCAGGCGGTCCCTCCTTGCGACGAACGACGTTGAGTGCGCGGGCCGGCCTCGCACGCTTCTGCGGTCGCAGAAGCGCCCTCGGGCGGCCCCTCCGCAGGGCAACGATGACGCCCCTCCGCAGGCAAGGATGACGCCAGCCTACGGAGCCACCTGCATTTGTGGAAGGTGACGAGGGCGTCTTCCCGCCCAACAGGCGGGATCAGGCGGTCCCTCCTTGCGACGAACGACGTTGAGACAGGCCCACCACATGACAGGGCTCACTGCAACCTCCTCTTGAAGGCCAGCGCGCCGGCGGCGAACAGCGCGATGCCGAAGGCGGTCAGCGTCACCACCTGCGGCCAGAGCACCCGCAGGCCGAGCCCTTTGAGGAAGATACCCCGCGTTATCTCCAGAAAGTACCGGAACGGAATCAGGTAGCTCGCCTGCTGGATGATCCAGGGCATGTTCTCTATCGGGAAGAAGAAACCCGAGAGCAAGACGGAGGGCATCACCAGGAAGAAGGTCGCCAGCAGGGCTTGTTGCTGGGTCTGTGAGACGGTCGAGACCAGCAAGCCGAGGCCGAGGGTCGTCAGGATGAAGACGGCCGCCAGGGCGAAGAGAAGGGCCACGCTGCCACGAAGCGGCACGCCGAACCAGAAGCGCGCCAGCAAGACGATAAGACCAGCATCCACCAACCCCGCGACCGCGTAAGGGAGGCTCTTCCCGAGCATCAACTCCAGCGGTCGCACCGGCGTCACCAGGAGCTGTTCCAGCGTGCCCAACTCGCGCTCGCGCACGATGGACTGGCCGGTCCACACCATCGTGATGACGAAGATGATGAGGCCGAAGACCCCGGGGATCATGAAGTTCATGCTGCGCAGCTCCGGGTTGTACCAGACGCGCGGCACCGCTTCCACCCGAGGGCCGCCGGGCCGAAGCCCCGCGCGCTTGAGCTGCTCCAGCTTGAGGGCAGCGCCGTAATGTCCCAGCAGCCCAGCCATGTAGCTCATGGCTACGCTGGCGGTCACGGAGTCGCTGCCATCCACGTAGACCGCGACGGAAGCGGGTCGTCCGCGCCGCAGGTCCTTCGCGAACTCCAGGGGGATGTGCAAGGCAAGCTGCGCGCGGCCCGCGTCAAGCTCCAACTTGAGGTCGCGGGGATCCTGGACATGCCCAGTGAGGATGAAGCAAGGGCTGACGCGGACCTTGTCGGCGAGGGCGCGGCTCTGCGGGCTGCGGCTCTGATCGCAGATGACTACCGGTACGTTCCTGACGTCGGTGGTTGCTGCATACCCGAACATGATGAGCTGGATGAGGGGGGCAAGGAGGAGCGTGCGTATCAGCACCGGATTGCGGCGCATCTGCCGCAGTTCCTTCTGCGCCACTGATCGCAGTCTGATCAAACGGTCGCCCATGTGCTGCCTACCTGTCTACTCGAGTCTCTTGCGGAAGGTCCTGACCGTCAGCAATACGAGCGCCAGGGCCATCGCGGCCAGCGCGGCGACCCTGGGAGCGAAGGCACTGACGCCGGCGCCCTTGAGATAGATGGCGCGAATGATGATGAGGAAGTGAGTCGCCGGTATGATCTGGGCGATGGCCTGGAGCGCCACCGGCATCGAGCGCACGGGAAAGGCGAAGCCCGATACCAGCAGGCTCGGTAGCACCGTCGCCAGGAAGGCAATGAGCGTGGCAACTTGGTGGCTGCGCGCCAGGCTGGAGACGAGCAGCCCGATGCTGAGTGAGGCGATGAGGTAGATGAGCGAGAGACCCAGCAACAGCGCCTTGTCGCCCATGGGGGCAACCCCGAACAGCAGCCGGCCGACGACCATGCACAGCACGATGTCCACGAATGAGATGACGGCGTACGGGAGCAGCTTACCCAGGACGATCTCGATCGGCGCGATGGGGGAGGCGGCCAGCGCCTCGAAGCTGCCGCCCTCGCGCTCCCGCACGATGCAGCCGGAGGTCAGCAGCGCTGCGAGCAGCGTTAGGATGACCGCGATCAAACCGGGGACAATGAAGTTGACGCTGCGCAGTTCGGGGTTGTAGAGCACGCGCGGCACCACCCTCAGAGCCGGCTCCACGGCGGAGGCAGGGAGGCCGTGGCGCATGGCCCAGCGCCGCGCCAGGTGGATTGAGTGGTCTCCGACCAGCGCCTGCAGATAGCCCAGCGCAACGCTTGCGGTCGCGGAGTCCCCGCCGTCCAGCACCACCTGCACCTGCGCCGGCCTGCCGGAGGCGAGGTCGCCGCCGAAGCCGTGCGGGATCACCAGCACGAACCTGACCGCCCCGACCTCAATCACCGAGTCAATCTCGCGGGTGTCCTGGATGGCTCGCGCCAGCGTGAAGTAGCCGCTTCGCACCAGGCGGTTGACGAAGTCAGCGCTCTGCTCGGTGCGGTCGAGGTCTTGGACGGCGAACGGGAGGTCACGCAAGTCGAGGTTGATGCCGTAACCGTAGATGAGCAGCAGGAAGACCGGCAGGGCGATCACGATGGCCAGGCTGCGCGCGTCGCGGTAGTTGTGTCGCCACTCCGCCCTCGCGACCGCCAGCATACGCCTGAGTGTGGCTGGGCGCCTCACCGTGCCGACGCCTCCTCGCGGTCGCCCACCAGGGAAATGAACACGTCCTCGAGAGATGGTTCGCCTGCGCGGATGTCAACCACGTTGACCTGGGCGGCTGCAAGCGCGTCGCGGATGGCGGCCTCGCGAGAAATGCCCATCTCCGCAACTCTGACCCGAACTGTCGCGCCCGATAGTGCCGCATCCATCACGAAGGGGGCGCTGGCCAGCGCCTCAAGCGCGGGGAGCAGGGGATCGGCGTCAATCTCGTAGAGGAGCCCCTGCAGTCCGTCGCGCAGGGCCTGCGGCGTATCCAGGGCGATGAGGCGGCCGCGGTCAATCATCGCCAGCCGCGCGCAGCGCTCGGCCTCCTCCATCAGGTGAGTCGTGACCAGTACGGTTGTCCCCTCGGCAGCGAGGTCGCCGATCAGGTTCCAGAACTGTTGTCGGACGGCGGGATCAACGCCGCTGGTGGGCTCGTCCAGGAAGAGGATGGGCGGTTCGTGGATGATCGCGCAGGCGAGCGCGACCCGCTGCCTCCATCCGGTGGAGAGCGTGCCGGTGAGCTGGCCCCGGACCGCCTCCAGGTCCAGCCGTACGACCAGCTCCTCGATGCGCGTGCCGAGGCTAGGCTGGCGAAGCCCGTAGAGGCCGGCGTAGAACTCCAGGTTCTCCACGCTCGTCAGGTCGGGGTAGAGGGAGAACAACTGGGGCATGTATCCGATCTGCCGACGCAGCGCTTCGGTCTCGCGCGCGACATCAAGCCCTGCAACCTGCGCCCGGCCCTCGCTCGGCAGCAGCAGGCCGCACAGCATCCTGATGGTCGTGGACTTGCCGGCGCCGTTAGGTCCGAGGAAGCCGAAGACCTCGCCCTCGGCGATCGTGAAGCTGAGGTGGTCCACCGCCACGAAGTCGCGGAAGCGCTTGGTCAGGTCCTCGACGACCACAGCAGCGCGTGGGGCGTCAGCCATCCTTCCCGCACCTCTCAGCTATCGCCAACAGCGCATCCGCCAGGCGCGGCTGCGCCCAGTGAGCCTCAGTCGCTTCAACCCCGGCGCCATCGAGGGCTTTCAGGACCTCCTCCGGCCCCGGCCCGTCGCGGCGGACGGTGATGCGCAGCGCCTGTCCGACGACCGCCACCGTCTCGACCCCGCCCAGCTTCTCCAGGGCGTTGCGCGCGAGCCGTTGCTCCGTAGCCTGCAGCTCGATGGGCCTCGAAGTCTGACGAGCCACCAGATCCTGAGGTGTGCCGACGGTCTGCAGGATGCCGTCCACCAGGACACCCAGGCGGTTGCAGCGCTCGGCCTCGTCGGCGTAGGGGGTGGAGATGAGCACTGTCACGTCCTCAGCGGGCAGACCGTAGACAATGCGCCACAGGTCCCGCCGGGAGACGGGGTCCACGCCGCGGGTCGGCTCATCGAGCAGAAGGACCTGCGGGCGGTGGATGAGCGAGCAGATGAGGGCGAGCTTCTGCCCCATGCCGCCGGAGAGGGCGTCCGCGCGACGTCCGGTGAACTCCGTCAGGCCGGTAGCGCTGAGCAGCTCGTCACTTCGTTGGGCGAACTGCCCGCGCGGGATGCAGTAGAGGTCGGCGAAGTACTCGATGTTCTCGGCCACCGTCAGTTCGTGGAGCATGGCGAAGGTCTGCGGGAGGTAGCCCAGCAGGCGCCGGACGTCCTCGGTCCGTTCCACCACGTCCAGGCCGGCGACCTCTGCTCTCCCCGCGTCCGGCCTCAGCAGACCTGACAGCAGACGCATGGTGGTAGTCTTGCCCGCGCCGTCCGGGCCGACGAGGCCGAAGATCTCACCGCGGGCGACCTCCAGGTCCAGCCCGGCGAGCGCGCGTATCTCGCCGAAGCTCTTGGTGAGGTCCTCGGTCCTGATGGCGAGGTCGTGCATCCGCGTCCCGACCTAGTCGAGGAATATCGCAACATCAGCGGGCATGCCTGGCTTGAGCCGGCCCAGCGGGTCCTGTGGCCTGACCTTGACGGCATAGACCAGCCGCGCTCGCTCGCGCTTGGTCCGAATGTACTTCGGGGTGAACTCCGCCTCCTCGGCTATCCAGTACACCTCGGCCGGGAAAGGCTGCTCCTGACCATCCACCGCCACCTCAGCGCGCTGGCCTATCTTCACCTTGGCGAGGTCGGGCTCGGGTACGTAGACCGTCACCCACAGATCGTCGGGGTTGATGAGGGTTATCAGTGAGGCGCCCGGCGAGGCTACCTCCCCTTGCTCTACGTTGAGGCTGTCCACGATGCCCGGACCGGGGGCGGGGACGACGTGCTTGTGCAGAGCTGCCTCGGCCTCGCTCACCACCGCGTCCGCGCGGTTGGCCTCGGCGGCGGCGGCCTCGGCCTGCTTGGCGGTGACACTCACCTCGTGGGCCTTCTGCCGCGCCAGGTGGACAGCAGCGCGTGCCTCCTCAACCTGCCTGCTTGCTACAGTGATCTGCTCGGGGGTCGGCCCGGCGCGCAGGGCTGCCAGCCGCTGCCTGACCGCTTCGACCTGCTGGTTCGCTTGGTCGAGCTGGGCGCGGGCGGCTCGGAGGTCCTCGCCGCGCGTACCCGCCTCCAGCAGGGCGAGCGCCTCCTGAGCCTGTCGCTGCTGGGCCCGGGCTTGCGCCACGTCAGCCTCGGCCATGGTGATGCTCTCAGCCCGCGGGCCCTCCTCGGCGCGGCTGAGCGCCGCTTCGGCGGTGCGCAGGTCCTCGGCGGCCGCCGTAGCCGCGGTCCTAGCCCGCTCAAGCTGGTCAGCAGAGACGACGCCGTCCTCGTGCAGCCGCCTCATGCGCTGCGCATCCTTCTGAGTCTTATCGGCCCTCGCTCGGGCTTTGTCCACGGCTGCTCTCGCCTGGTCCAGGTCTTGCTTGCGCGTGCCGGATCGCAGTTCATCAACGCGTGCCTGTGCGCCCTCGACCGCTGCGCGCGCCCGCTCGACGGCCGCGCGCGCCTGCTCGATCTCCTGCGCGCGTGGCCCGGCGGTAAGCGCAGCGACGCGCTCGCGGGCCGCCTCAGCCTGAGCCTTCGCTTGCCCAAGGGCGGCTTCGGCCTCCCGAATCACCTCTGGGCGCGCGCCCGCCAACAGCTCAGCCAGGCGAGCGGTGGCAGTCTCGAGCGCTCGCTCGGTCCGCGCAACCTCCGCTTCCGCCACGCCCTCCTGCACGGAGGTGGCGGCCGAGACTTGCTGATGGCGCTGCTCCGCCGCGTCGGCCCCGGCCTCGGCCTGGGACAGGCGCGCCTCGCCGATCTCGCTGGCGACCTCAGCGATCACTTCGCCCGCCAGGACCTTGTCGCCCTCACGCACCAGGAGCTTTACCACCCGGCCGCCGACCTCGCTGCCCACCTCGGTGGTGCGGGCCTCGACTGTGCCGGACAACTCCAGCCAGTCCGTCGCACTCGCTCGCTCGCCCGCCAAGTAGCGCCAGCCGAGCGAGACCCCAGCTATGATTGCCAGCGCCACCAGGATGAGGGCCAGTCGTTGCTTCATGCGCTCTTCTCCGCACCTCGCTCGCAGCATCCTTACGTGCTCCTCTGGTTCCTCTTTCGCGGTGATAGACCTCCCGTGGACCGTCACGAAAGCGGTCGCGGCCAAGGACAACTCGCCCCCTCTCGCGAAATGACCACCTGAGCGGCGTTACTTGGTAGACGTGGCGTGAGGTGATAGCAATGAAATACGCGATTATCCTGGTGTGTTTCGCGCTCGGCTGGGCAAGTTGGGCTGAGACACCGCAGGGATGGTTCGAGTTCGTCATCTCCGAGCCGGCCGAGGGCAGCGTGACCAACGTCGCCACCTACAACACAAGCGTAGCCGGCGCAGAAGGCTACGTAACTGTGCGTGACGGGCACTTCGTGGATGGGAAGGGTGAACGCCTCCGCTTCCTGGCCACGAACTTGACCTTCCAGGCCGCTTTCCCGGACAAGGAGATGGCGCCTGAGATCGCGCGGCGCATGGCGAGCCTGGGCATCAACTGTGTGCGCTTCCATCACATGGACTGCCATCACAGCCCGCGCGGCATCTGGGACCCGGAGTACAAGGACTGCCAGCACATTGACGCCGAACAGCTTGATAAGCTGCACTGGATCATCTACCAGCTCAAGCTCCACGGCATCTATGCGGACCTGAACCTGCACGTGTCCCGGTACTTCACGGAGGCCGATGGCTTCGAGAACGCCGGGCAGCTTCCCAAGTATGATAAGGGCGTGGATAACTTTGAGCCGCGCATGATCGAGCTGCAGAAGGAGTATGCGCGCGACCTGCTTACCCACGTCAACCCGTACACGAAGACGGCTTACGTGGATGAGCCGTGCATCGCGATGGTGGAACTGAATAACGAGAACAGCGTGCTGCGATATGCGATGGGGACCACGCTGCACAACCTGCCGGAGCCGTACCTGGGTGAGCTTCGCGGATTGTGGATGGACTGGCTGAAGGAGAAGTACCGGACGACCGCCGCGCTGGAGACGGCCTGGGACGAGGGCTCCGAGCCGCTGGGAGAGGAGATGCTGCGCAACCAGGACTTCGCGCAGGGTACGAACGAGTGGATCCTGGAGGCGCCGAAGCCGGCCGAGGGGGTGATGGAGGTCGTCCAGGACCCGCAGCTTGGGAAGGTGCTGCACGCGAAGCTGACGGCGCTGGGGGAGAAGGACTGGCACTTCCAGGTGCATCAGGTAGGACACACACTTGAGGATGGCAGGCTGTACACGGTTGATTTCAGAGTCAAGGCTGCGCCGCCCCGGGCTATCAACGTCTCGGCTCGCTACGACATACCGGACTGGCGGAACGTCGGCCTGAGCGAGGACATCCAGGTGGGCGAGCAGTGGAAGCAGTTCAGCTTCACCTTCCGGGCGAAGGAGCCGCTGCCTGAGCACACGCGCCTGAGCTTCAACAATCACAACAAGTTGGGCGAGGTGTGGATCGGGGACGTCAGCCTGCGGCCGGGCGGGCGGCGCGGTCTACCGGAGGGACAGAGCCTGGAGGCCGGCAACGTGGAACTACCCCTGGGCTCGGCGACCGCCCAGGCGCGCACCGACTGGTTCGCGTTCATGATAGAGGTGGAGAGGCGCTACACGCAGGGCATGCGCGCTTTTCTGAAACAGGAGTTGGGCCTGCACGCGCAGGTGGTTGACACGCAGGCGACCTACGGGGGTATCGGGGGCGTCTGGCGAGAATCGCAGATGGACTACGTTGACGTGCACGCCTACTGGCAGCACCCGCGCTTCCCGCACAAGCCGTGGGATGGCAATGACTGGTACATCCCCAACACGCCGATGACCGCCGCGTTGGGCTCCGACACCCTCACGCGCCTGGCGCAGTATCGCGTGGCAGGCATGGCATACACGGTCAGCGAATACAATCACCCGGCGCCTAGCGACTACCGGGCGGAGTGCATGCCGATGCTGGCCGCCTTCGCCGCCCTGCAGGACTGGGACGGCGTCTTTCAGTTCTGCTACGGCGAACAGCCGGAGGACTGGAGCCAGGCAGCCGTCCAGGGGTACTTCCGCATGGCGTGCGATCCAGCGAAGCTGGCGTTCTTCCCGGTGGCGGCGAACCTCTTCCGGCGGGGAGACCTGCGCGCCGCCCCCGCGGAGTTGACGCTGCTTGTGCCGCGTAAGCGCCTCGCGGAGCTGGTGCAAGAGCACGGCGGAGGCATCTCCGCGATGTGGGAGCAGGTTGGCGTAACCCCGGAGGAGGCCTTGCGGCGCAGGCTGAGCGTTGAGTTCAGTGACGGCGACAAGCTTGGGCTCAAGGCCGAGGAGGAGCTGGCTTGGCGGGGAGCGCCCGAGGTCCGCTGGAGCACCGCGGACCAGGACGGGGGGGTGTTCGTGGTGGATACGCCCAAGACGAAGGTAGTGCTGGGGCCGCTTGCGGGACGAACGGTGGAGGTGGGAAAGATGCGCTTCGAGGTGGGGCAGACCGAGACCGGCTGGGCGGCGCTGGCGCTAACCGCCATGGACGACCGCCCCATCAGTGAATCTGGCCGGATGCTGCTGGTGGTGATGTCGAAGGTGGAGAACCAGGAGATGGGCTGGGACGAGAAGCGCACGACCGTCAAGCGCGCCTGGGGTAAGGGGCCAAGCATCGCCGAAGGCGTCGAGGCCACCGTGACGCTTACTGACCGGCACGGCTTGGTGGCCTACGCGCTCGATGGCGCCGGGGCGCGGACGGTCACGGTCGCGGCGGCGCAGGAAGGCGGGGCCAGCTTCCGCGTCGGCCCGCAATACCGAACGGTCTGGTACGAGATCGCGGCTGAGTAGAGAAGCGCGTACTGGGCGGTCCGTCGTCCGGCGCCTCAGTAGCCCTGGCGAAGCCCGGAGGGGCCGCACGAAGGCTGAGGCGCCTCTCAGCGCCGAAGCCTGAGGCCGGCCCGCGCACATGGGAGGCCTGGCGACGTGCCGCCGGGCAAGCGCTCAGCCTCCAGGTCGCGGCGTACGCGGGCCGGCCTCGGTCGCTTCTCCCGCGAGGCGGCAGAAGCGACCTCGTGCGGCCCCTCCGCGGCACGGCATAAGCCCGTGACTGCGGCCCCTCCGCGGCACGGCATAAGCCCGTGACTGCGGCCCCTCCGCGGCACGGCATAAAGCCATGACTGCAGCCCCTCCGCGGCACGGCATGGCGTCAAGCCGGAACCATCGCTTGTGGGCGGGAAGCTATGCACAGAGCGAACGCGCACCGGCTCCCGTTCCGCCTATGTGTTGCTGGTCGGCCTGGATGCCCTGGCCGGGTCTGATGTGAGACACAATACGGAGGTCAGCAATGACGCACGGATCCTGGTCGTGGCACCTGGCGCTTGGGCTGTTGATACTGGGCGTGACTGTGCCCGTTGGGGCGCAGCAGACCGCCTCACAATGGATCTGGTTCCCCGAATCCGCGCCGAATGACTGCATTCGCCAGAGCCGCTGGCTGCGAAAGAGCTTTGACCTGGCGGCAGGGGTGAAGTCGGCGAGCTTGTGGCTGCTGGTGGACGATTCTCATGCTCTGTGGGTCAATGGCGCGGCAGTCGGTGAGCCGGTCGAGCGTCGCGGAGGCTCCTGCCGCTATGATCTGACGGAACTGCTGCGCCCGGGGCGCAACGTCATTGCCATCGAGGCATACAATGCCACCGGACCGGCGGGCGTCATCGCTCGGCTGCTCATTACTCTCGCCAACGGTGAGAAGTTGGTCATCAACTCCGACGAATCATGGCGAGCGGCGAAGACCGAGCAGCAGGGCTGGAATCAGGCGGGCTTTGACGATGCCCGGTGGCCTCAGGCGAAGATCGTCGGGAGCGCCTTCAAGCGCCCCTGGATAGGTATTCCAAGCTATCACATGGAGGTCTTCACCACGGAGGAGGAGGCAGCCGCGTATGCGCGCTGGCGAGAGACGCTCCTGGCGCCGGCCGAGCAGTTCGCGGGAGAAAAGCCGGCGCGCGCGGAGTTGAAGCCGCATAACGGGGCGCCAGCGTTGTTCATCAATGGCGACCCGCGACCGGTGGTGATGTACCGAGGCACTGTTGATCCGCTGGAGGAACATGGTCGCCGGCAGATCGCCAACTTCCGCGACGCGGGCATACACGTGTTCTGCGGATATGCGAGGATAGACAAGTGCTGGCCTGCCCCCGGAGAGTACGACTTCTCGTCAGTTGACGAGCAAGTTCGCGCGTACCTCTCGGTGGACCCGGACGCGCATCTGGTACTCCTGGTGCGCCTGATACCCCCGGACTGGTGGATGGAGGCGCACCCGACAGAGTGGGTGGCATACGCAACCTCCGACCAGCTTGACAGCAGCGACGAGGCGCGCCGCTGTAAGCGCGCCTCACCCGCCTCACAGGCCTGGCTGAAGGATACCGGCGAGGCCTGGCGCGCCCTGATTGAGCATCTTGAGGCTCAGCCGTGGGGCAAGCGGGTCATAGGCTATCACGCGTGCTACGGCATCTATGCTGAGTGGCATTACTTCGGGAGTTGGAGCGACCAGTACCCGGACACCGGTGCGGCTATGACGCGGACCTTCCGCGGGTGGCTGCGGCGCAAGTACGAGAGCGTGGATGAACTGCGGCGGGCCTGGAATGACACCGAGGCGACCTTCGACACGGCCGAGGTGCCCGGCGTTGAACCGCGCAAGACCTCCCAGCTCATCGCCTTCAGGAAGCCGGCGCAGGAGCGGCGCGTCATTGACTACTATCACTGCCAACAGCAGGTCATTGCCGACGACATCGAGTTCTTCGGGCGAATCGCGAAGCAGGAGACGCAGGAGCGCGCGCTCTACGGTGTCTACTACGGCTACTTCTTCGGCGTGAGGCCGCAGACTCAGGGCGGGCACCTGGAGCTTGAGCGCCTGTTCAGGTCCCCTTACGTTGACTACTTCGTTGCTCCGTACGCCTACTCGTATCGGCTGATGGGGCAGGACGGCCGCCTGCGCAGCCTGGCCGCCGCCTTCAATTACGCCGGGAAGACGCACATACTCGAGGGCGACATCCGCACCTACCTTCACCCCCGCAACGAGTACGGGCGGACCGCGAACCTCACGGAGTCGCTGGCGGCGATCCGCCGAGAGTTCACTACCGCGCTGACCGAGCACACCGGCTTCTGGTTTGTGGACTTCGGCCCGGAGGGCCAGGGAGGATGGTTCGACGAGCCGCATATCATGACCGAGGCCGCGAACCTGCAGAAGCTGGCGACGCGAGCCCTCTCAACACCGCGCCAGCCGGCGGCGGAGATCGCGCTCGTCTGCGACCTGGAAAGCGGCTACTACCTCAGTGACGGCGATGGGATGAACATCACGCACCGGATGGTGGAGGAGGTTGGGACCGAGATGTACCACCTCGGGGCTCCCTTCGATGCGCTGCTGGTTTCTCAGTTGGCCGAGGCGGACCTGTCGCGTTACCGGATGCTCGTGTTCCTGAACGTGTTTCACATGACCGAGCGGCAGGCGGCGCAGATTGAGGAGCTGCGGCAGGCTGGCAAACATGCGATGGTGTTCCTGTGGGCGCCGGGGCTGTGCAATACGGACGGCGTCTCGGTGGAGCGCGTTTCCCGGCTGACGGGCCTGGACCTTGAGTTGCTCGACAGGTGGCTGCCGGCAGTCGTGGAGGTGACTGCCCTGGACGATCCGCTAACCCGCGATCTCCCACGCAGCCAGGCGTTCACCATCAACTCAACGGGGAGCACGCCCGTGCCCGCCTTTGGTGAGACCGAGAACTGGCACAATCCGCGCGACGCCGAGAGGATGAAGAAAAACTACAAGCTGTATGAGCTGGAGGCCATCGAGGGCGGCGTGAGATGGAGCTTCGACACAAGCTACCCCTGGACCGACATCCACTTCCATGCTCCTATCCCCAAGGGTGATGGCATCGGCTTTGATCTGAAGCTGGCAGGAGAGTGTTCGCGGCTCACCTTCAAGTATGCGGTGAAGGACGCTGACTGGGCGGAGTTCGTCACACCGGAAGAGGTCATCATGGCGGGTGAATGGCGGAAGTTCGAATACCCGCTGGCTGCCTTCGACAATGCACCGTGGTCCAAGCAGAAGCCGGAGAAGATGGCCTTGCCTCTGCAGGGCATGAAGTTCGTGCTTGGGAATACCGCGAATGTGGGGCTCTGCGAGGTTCAGTTGCGCAACCTGCGTTCGCTGACCGGTGAGGTTGTCGCCCGGAGCGTGTGCACCTTTGGCAAGGGGATGTTCGGGCCGGGGCTGGCGCCGAGCGGCGCTCGCGGGCGTGTTCTGGGCAACATCTCGGGCACCACCTATCCCGGGCTGGTCGCTAGCGGGAAGGGCAGGGCTACGAGCGTGTTCTGCGCGGCGCCCTTCGTCCCGCGCGAACTGCTGGTGAACCTGATGCGGGAGGCTGGCGTCCACCGCTACCTTGATACTACCGATGACGTGGTGCGGGCCGACTCACGTTTCCTGGTGATACACACCAAGTCGGGCGGGGCACGCAACTTGAGGCTGTCCCGAGAGTGCCTTGTCACCGACGCGCTGACGGGTGAGGAGCTGGGCAAAGGCAAAGGCCTGTCGCTCGAACTCGCACCGACTTCGACGACGGTCCTGGAGCTTCGCGCCCTGCCTTGAGTGCGCTTCGTTCATAACTGTGCGACGAGACAACAGGAGGATAACGTGATGCGAACCACGATCATTTCTCTGCTGACGCTCACACTGGCCGTGCCGGGCATGGCCGCGACCTTCCCGCTGCTGGACGGCGAGCAGCAGGCCGTCATTGTCTTCGAGCGCGACGCGCAGGGCGAAACAATCCAGGCGTACAACGACCTGGCGGCGTATCTGAAGAAGTCCACCGGCAAGGACTTCACGGCGCTGTCGGAGCGTGAGTTCAAGCCGGAGGATGCAGCAGGACTTCCCATCTACGTGGGCAGATGTCGCGCGGTGAAGAGAGCCCTGGGCCACGAGCTTCACCGGCTGGACCGCGATGCTTACATGGTGGTCATCGAAGAGGACCGGGTCATGCTCGCGGGCCCCACGCCCTGGGCAACGTACTGGGCTGTGTGTCAGTTCCTGGAGGACTACGTGGGCGTGCGCTGGCTCATTCCCGGGCCGCTGGGTGAGGACGTCCCGCAGCATGACAGTATTACTGTCCCCTGCGGCACGCACACCTACAGCCCGGCCATTCTGTCACGGCTCTGGAGCGGCGCCGGACACGGCGGCATCTGGAGCCTGCGCCAGCGCATTCACGGACGCTATGCCTTCCACCACAACCTGCTGCGCATCTTCCCGGCCGACAAGTACTTCGACGACCACCCGGAGTACTACCCCATGCACAATGGTGTTCGCTACCGGCCAGGCAAAGAGGACCACAGTTGGCAGCCGTGCATGACCGATCCCGGAGGTATCCAGGTCGCCGCCGACGCTGCGCGCGCGGCCTTTCAGAAGAACCCCGACCTCGAGTCGTTCTCCTACGGTATCAACGATGGACACGGCTACTGCGAATGCCCGAGCTGCAAGGCCGTGGACCGGCCCGTTCCCGCCTGGCATGGCTTCTCCGGCGAGAAGTCCTACCTGTACTACTCGTGGCTGAACAAGGTGGCCGAGAACCTGGAGCAGGACTACCCGGATAAGATGCTGGGCTGCCTCGCTTACTCGGCGGTCATATTGCCGCCACCGGGACTGAAGCTGCACCGCAACATCATCCCGTATCTCACCAGCAACCGCGCCGACTACTGGGACCCTGGCTTCAAGGCACAGGATGAGCACATGCTGGCCTGGTGGTCGCGCTGCACCCACCAGATGGGCATCTACGACTACGCCTACGGAATGGGCTTCGCCATCCCGCGCATATACAACCACCTCTTCCAGGAGGCGATTCAGTTCGCGGTCGCCCACAAGGTTAAGGGCTTCTACGCGGAGGTCTATCCCAACTGGGGCCTCGACGGCCACAAGCTCTACGTCATGTCCCGGATTCTCTGGAACCCCAGCGTGGATATTGACGCCATCACGGACGACTGGAACGAGCGGATGTTCCGCGAGGCCTCCGAGCCGATGAAGAAGTACTTCGCCCGCTGCGAACGTGCCTGGCGGGAGCAGCATACCGGCCACGGCAACTGGGCCTACCGCCTGGCCGCCGACCCCAAGCAGTTTCAGATCTTCACGCCTGAGATAGTCAGCGAGTGCATCGGCTACCTGGACCAGGCCGCCGACATGGCTACGGAGGAGTTGGTCAAGCAACGCATTCACTTCTTCCGTAAGACCTTCGAGATAACCGAGCTTCTAGCAGGCAACTACTGGGCCAGCCGTGACGTGGAGAAGCTGATGGAGGAGGGAGCCTCCCTGGAGCAGGTCGCCGCCGCCATGCGCGCGATGGCCGAGCGCATCGGGGCGGGTGACATTGATAGCTTCATCGCAGAGAGGGTCGGCGATGACCCCATCGCCTTCTATCCGCCGAAACCGAGCTGGATTGCCCCGCTCAAGTCCGGCGCAGCGACGCAGGCCAAGCGCTGGTGCGCAAGCCAGATCGCGGGCGGTGAGATCGAGGCCGCGCGCCGAGCCGGCGCCGTGAAGGCGGACGCCATCCGTCAGGCAATTGACGCCCGTATCACCAAGGTCTTCGGCACGGGCGGTGCCGAGAGCTACCAGCAGAGCGTCAATCAGATACGCGCGATGGCCACCAAGGTGGGCATGGCAGCGCGCGCGGACCGGCCGCCGACGATAGACGGCGTCCTGGATGAGGCCGTCTGGCAGCAGGCCGACGTGCTCACTGACTTCATCAAGTGGGGTCAGGCGGCCCCCTCCGGCTACGTTACGCGCGTCCGCCTGGCGCACGATGGCGCGAACCTGTTCGTGGCGCTCGATTGCGAGCAGGACACCTCCGAGCTGGTGACGCGGGCCGCGCCGCGGGACGGCTCCACCTGGAAGGATGACTCGGTGGAGGTATTCATCAGCCCGGAGACCAAGGGCGTTGAGTACGCGCAGTTCATCATCAACGCGGCCGGGGCTTTCTTCGATCAGTGGCGGCGCACGGAGGAGGAGGACTACGCGCAATGCCTGGCCCACGATTTCGACTGTGACTGGGCCGCGAAGGTGGAGGAGGGCCGCTGGACCGCTGAGCTGCGCCTGCCGCTTGGGGAGTTCGGCTGCGACCCGCAGACTCATAGCCTGATCCGCATGAACTTCGTGCGCAACGTGCAGGGCAAGCAGGGCGAGATATCCGCCTGGTTCTCCAGCATCAGGGCCCATGCCGACGCGCTGAGCAGAGGTTGGGTCGCGCTAGAATAGGCCGCACAAGGGCTGTGATTGAGGGGCACGAGGTGCGGGAGGCCGGCGGGATCGCTACCGTTACGTTGGTCTCGCCCCGGCGCCGTGCGCTTGGCGGCGCGTAGGCACACGCGGAGCGCCGGGGCATCACCCGCCCGCGAGGCCCATCAGGCCCGTGCGGAAGACGCGGCCGTCCATCTCGCTCAGCTCATCCCCGACCTCCGGGCGGAAGTCCATCTGGGTAAGGACCTGCTCCTCCAGGTCAATCCCGGGCGCGAGTTCCGTGAGCACCAGCTTGCCGCTGCGCAGCTCGAAGACTGCGCGCTCCGTGACATAGAGCACCTGCTGGCCCTTCTCGGCGGCATACTCGCCGGAGAAGGTGACGTGCTCGACGGCCTCGATGAACTTGCGGTGCTTGCCCTCCTGGAGGATGGTGATGGCGCCGTCGCCGATGTCCACGCGTAGGCCCCCGGCCGTGAAGGTGCCGCAGAAGACGACCTTGGCGGCGGTCTGCGTGATGTTGATGAAGCCACCGCAGCCCGCGATGCGGTCGCCGAACTTGCTGACATTCACGTTCCCGCCAGCGTCCGCCTGCGCCATGCCCAGGAAGGCCACGTCGAGGCCGCCGCCATCGTAGAAGTCGAACTGCGCCGGCTGGTCAATGATTGCCTCCGGGTTCGCGGCCGCTCCGAAGGAGAGGCCACCGGCGGGAACGCCGCCGATGGGTCCCGCCTCCACGGTCTGGTTCAAGCGTTCGGCGATGCCCTCCTCGTTCGCGACCGCCGCCACGCCCTCGGGCATGCCGATACCCAGGTTGATGACGGCGCCCTCGGATAGCTCGAGGGCGGCGCGGCGAGCGATGATCTTGCGCTCGTCCATGGGCAGGGGCGGAATGTCCCCGAACGGGACGCGGACCTCGCCGGAGTAAGCCGGGTTGTAGGCCTCGCTGAAGGTCTGCTCGTGCTGCTCAGGTGGCGCCACGAGCACGGCGTCCACCAGGATGCCGGGGATCATCACATGCTGCGGATTGAGGGTTCCGGCGGCGGCGATGCGCTCGACCTGCGCCAGGACGATGCCGCCGCTGTTGCGGGCGGCCTGGGCGATGGCGAGCATCTCGCCGAAGAGGGCCTCGCGCTCCATGGTGATGTTGCCGCGTTCATCGGCGGTGGTGCCTCGCACCAGCGCGACGTCAATGGGGAAAGCGTGGTAGAACAGCCACTCCTTGCCCCGCAGCTTAATAAGCTCCACCAGGTCCTCGGTGGTGCGGTCGTTGAGCTTCCCGCCGTCGTTGCGTGGGTCCACGTAGGTCTTCAGGCCGATGTGAGTGATGAGGCCGGGGCGCCCGGCGGCGATCTCGCGGAAGAGGTGGGAGATTACGCCCTGCGGGAAGTTGTATGCCTCCACCTTCCCCTCGACCGCGAGCTTGCCCAGCGCCGGGCACAGGCCCCAGTGCCCGCCCACCACGCGCTTCACCAGGCCCTCATGAGCGACGTGGTTCATGCCCCGGCTCTCACCGTCGCCCTGCCCGGCGGCGTAGACGACGGTCAGGTCGCGCGGGCGGCCCTCCGCCAGGAAGCGCTGCTCGATGGCGGCGGTCAACGCTTCCGGATGGCCCGCCCCTACGAACCCGCCAACTCCCACGCTCGCGCCATCGGGAATCCTTCCGACAGCTTCCTCAACAGACACGATCTTGCTCGACATGCATGCCTCCTTACCGAGCTGTCGGTCCTACCGCCGGAGAGGCCCCCTGGGGAACGAGGACGCGAAGCGTCCTCGGGGGCCCCATCCGGCCCGCATACGCCCACCAACGACATGGGCCGGATGCTCCGCATTCGGCCCCTCCACCTGGCGAACGGAAGGGACCTGGTGCGACGATCCCCCTACATGTGCAGCCCGCCGTTCACCGACAGCACCTGGCCGGTGATGTACGACGCTGCGTCCGACGCCAGGAACGCAGCCGCGTTCGCGACCTCCTCGGGCAGGCCCATCCGCGCCAAGGGGATGGTCGCGACAATCTGCTCGCGGATGTCCCGGGGAATCGCCTGAGTCATCTCCGTGTCAATGAAACCCGGCGCGATGCAGTTAACGGTGATCCCCCGGCGGGCGACCTCACGAGCGAGTGACCTGGTAAACCCGATCAGGCCCGCCTTGCTCGCGCCGTAGTTCGTCTGCCCGATGTTCCCCATGAGCGCGACCACTGAAGAGATCGAGATGATGCGGCCGTATCGCCGCTCGCGCATGTGCTCGATGACAGCGCGGGCGCAGTGAAAGGCCCCCGTCAGGTTGACCTCGATGACGCGGTCCCAGTCCTGCTTCGCCAGCTTCTTCAGGGTCCTGTCACGAGTGATGCCGGCGTTGTTGACCAGGATGTCCAGCTTCCCGAGCCGCGCGATGACGTACTCGACCATGTCCTCCACGGCTTCCTGGTCGGTGACGTCAACCTCTGCGCAGATAGCCTGGCAACCGAGCGCGCGTATCTGCTCTGCGACCGCCTCGGCCTCGGCGGCATTGTCGCGGCCCTGCTCGGCCACGTAGTTGACCGCGACCTGGCAGCCCTCCTCGGCAAGGCGCAGGGCGATGGCCCTGCCGATGCCGCGCGAGGCGCCGGTAATGAGCGCTGATTTGCCCTCCAAGCCCCGACTGCTCATTGCGCTGCCTCCGTCATTGCTCCTCCCTCCAGGTACTGGTAGAACCCCTCGCCGGTCTTTCGGCCCAGCTTCCCGCTCTCGACGAGGGCGACGAACTCCTCGGGAGCCTCGAACCGCGGGTGACCCGTCTGCTCGTGGAGCGACCGCAGCAGCGCCAGCGCCACGTCCAACCCCACCAGGTCCGCCGTCGCCAGCGGTCCCATCTTGTGTCCCAGGCCCAGCTCGATGGCGCTGTCAATCGCCTCAGGCTCCGCGCCTTTCGCCCACAGCTCAATTGCCGCCCCCAGCACCGCCGCGAACACCCGATTCACCACGAAGCCTGGGATGTCGGGCGCTACCTTCGGGACCTTGCCCATGCGCTCGCACAGGGCGATGGCCGCCTCGGTGACTGCCGGTAAGGTCTTCTCTCCTGGAATGATCTCTATCAGCTTCATGGCCGGCGCGGGATTGAAGAAGTGCATGCCCAGGAAGTACTCCGGCCGGCCGAAGGACCCCGCCAAGTCCTTGATCGGTAAGGTCGAGGTGTTGCTGGCGACCGCCGCGTTCTCGCGCACCAGGTCAGCCGCCTGGCGAAGGACTTCTCTCTTGACCTCCAGGTCCTCGAAGACCGCCTCGATGACCCAGTCTGCATCCGCCAGGCGCTCGTAAGTCGTCTCCCAACTGACAAGGGCACGCACCTCCTCGGCCTGCTGGTGCGTGATCTTCTCGCGCTCGATGCCGCCCTGAAGCGACTTCGCCAGGAGCTCCCGGCTACGGGGAATCGCGTCTTCGTAGGTGTCCAGCAGGTAGACGCGGATGCCCGCCTGGGCGGCGACCTGCGCGATGCCGGTGCCCATGGTGCCTGCGCCGATGATGCACATGGTTTTGACCTGCATGTTCATTGCTCCCGTTCAATGGCCATCGCCATGCCCATGCCGCCGCCGACACACAGCGTCGCCAGGCCGAGTCTGAGGTGGCGCTTCTCCATCTCGTAGAGAAGCGTGGTGACGATGCGGGCCCCCGTCGCCCCGAGCGGATGGCCCAGCGCCACGCCGCTCCCGTTGACGTTCACCTTCTCCTCGTCCAGCCCCAACTCCCGAATGACCGCCAGCGCCTGGACCGCAAAGGCCTCGTTGAGTTCGACAAGCTCGAAGTCGTCAACTCCGACGTTAAGCTTGGCGCACAGCTTGCGCACGGCTGGCACCGGCCCCAGGCCCATCACTTCCGGCTCGACGCCCGCCATGGCGGAGCCGACGATGGTGGCGCGCGCCTGCCAGCCCATCTCCCTGGCTCGCTGCTCCTCGACGATCAGCGCCGCCGCCGCGCCGTCGTTGATACCCGAGGCGTTGCCCGCCGTTACGCACCCGCCCTCCTTGAAGGCCGGCTTCAGCGCGGCGAGGGCTTCCATGGAGGTCTCACGCGGATGTTCGTCCACGGCGAAAGGTTCGTCCTTCTCTCGAGGCACCGGCACGATCTCATCGGCGAAGCGGCCGCTCTCAATGGCCGCTTGCGCGCGCTGCTGGCTGCGCAGGGCCAGGGCGTCCATCTCCTCGCGGGTGATGCCCGTGCGCG
>JALGVE010000144.1 GCA_029820045.1 Candidatus Zipacnadia bacterium
GGCCACCGGCTAGTCGCCACCCAGCGTTTTCTTTTTTCCCGCTCTGCCCAACTCGGCCGACACTACACCACCGCACTAGTCATCCGCGCCAGCAGACCTTATCGGACAGGCTGAAGTGACAAACGGCGCTGAGGACGGAGAAGAAACACATCCCCAGCGGAGCGCTCGCGCTCCGTCATTGAAGACAAACGGCACTGACGGCAACGACGCCGCGCGAAGAGGTGTGAGGTCACCGTGTCAACTGCCCCCAACTTCCTCATCTTCTGCTGCGATCAGCTTCGTGCCGACTGCCTCGGGTGCGAGGGCCACGAGTTGGCCGTCACGCCGAATATCAACTCCATCGCCGAGGGTGGCGTGCGATTCTCAAGGGCCTACGTCCAGAATCCGCTCTGCTCGCCCTCACGTGCAACCATGATCACCGGCCGCTACCCGCGTAGCCACGGCTGCCTCTGCAATGGCACCCCCCTGCCCGAGGATGAGATCACGCTGCCAGCCGTGCTCGGCGAGGCCGGCTACGCCACCTGCGCCACGGGCAAGGTCCATCTCCGCCCGCATGAGGTCAGCCTGGAGGACCACACCTGGATACAGGAGTACGAGGGCGACGGCCCCTACTACGGCTTCCAGCAGGTCCATCTGAGCGATGACTACAAGCTGGGCGGCTACCTGCGCTGGATAGATGAGCAGCACCCGGAGTGGTCGGACGAGGCGCGGGACATCGAGCATGGGCGCTCTCGCAGCGGCAGCACCGAGGCCTGGCACTCGCGCCTCCCCGCCGAGCTTCACCAGAGCAGTTGGACCGCCGACCGCGCCATTGAGTTCATCGGCGAGGCGGACGAGCAGCCGTTCTTTCTCTGGTGCTCCTTCGTGGACCCGCACCATCCCTTCAGCCCGCCCGCCCCCTACAGCGAGATGTACGAGCGCGCCGCGATCCCGGTGCCGGAGATGGTGGACCTCTCTGCCTTCGGGCCGCACTGGGCCGCTCGCCAGCAAGCGTCGGCCGGACGCTCATCGGAGGAATGGCGGGAGATCATCGCTCTCTACCTCGGCATGATCTCGCTGATAGACGACTGTGTCGGGCGTGTGCTGGCGACGCTGGAAGAGCAGGGCCTCGCGGAGAACACCGTGGTCGGCTTCGTCAACGATCACGGGGAGCTGCTCGGGGATCACGGACTGCTGCTCAAAGGACCTTTCCTGCTGGAGAGCATGATTCGCCAGGTCCAACTGTGGCGGGGGCCGGGAGTGCGGGTGGGAGCGACCGACGACGGGCTTGCCGAGTCGGTGGACATCGCGCCGACCGTCCTGGACCTGGCGGGTGTGGCCGCGCCGGAAGGAATGCAGGGCGAGAGCCTCGCGCGCCGGTTGGCGGGTGAAGCCCCGGGCAAGGAGGCGGCGTTGGTGCAGTTCTCGCCCTGGACGGCATACGATGGCGGACGCTTCCCCGGCGGCCCCGAGCGGATGCACTTGAATGCACTGGTCACCGACGAGCACAAACTCGTGCATTACGCCGCGCAGCCCTTCGGCGAGCTGTTCGACCTTCGCGAGGACCCGGGGGAGCTGCGCAACCTCTACGATGATCCGGGGCGCCGTGCCCTGCGGGGCGAGCTGACCGAACAGCTCCTGGACCGCCTGGGTGAGACCGTGGACCCGCTCCCACCGCGAACGGCGAGGTATTGAGAGGTGGAGACAGGCTATGACACGGAACCTGCACAGGACACGGATTTGCGCCGTGGCCGCGGCAGCATTGCTAGTTGTGGCGATGAGCGGCGCCAACGAAGTCGCAGACCTGGCAGCGGGCCTTGGAGCGTTGGACCGTGACCAGGCCGCACAGGCCCTTGATGCGGTGGTGGCGCGAGGTGCGAAGGCCGTGCCCGCCCTGCGCAAGGTTCTGACCGGCCGCGACCAACTGGCCCGGCAGTACGCAGCCGCAGCGCTGGGGCGCATCAACCGCCCGGGCGCTGATCACGCCCTGGTGGCGTGTCTCCGGGAGCAGCGCGCGTATGACCCGTACCTTATGCAGTTCGCCGGGGAGGCGTTGGCGGCGCGCGGGGAGGCAGCTCTACCTCTGCTGCGCAAGGCGCTGAGGCTCGACGGCCCCCCTCCTCGGGAGTTCAGGCCGGAGGAACTGGAGTGGACGTTCGTCGGCGACTGGTTGGGGGCGTTGCCACAGTACCTCGTGGACCGGCTGATGGTGGAGGTCGCACGCAGGCCGGAGCTGAGCGACCTGATGGCGCCGGGGCTCCGCTTTGTCGAGGAGGGCCCAGCCGGGATGCGCAAGTGGGCCAACGCCTACGCGCGAGACGTTCCCTTTCCCACCGTTGAGGTCGTCAACCGCGCGTGGCGTGATGACGCCGATGACTCAGACGCGCGCGATGTGCTCCGGCACCTTCTTGGCAGGTGGTCCCTGTCCGGGATGATGAGCCCGGACAGATACCAGATCGAGTTGGGCGAGAAGCGCCGGCCCTGGCTGCAGTCGCTGCTGTGGCAGGCTGCCAGGTCATCTCGGCCCGAGCAGCGCTACTGGGCCTACTGGCATCTGCTCACGATCACCCCGGCCTCATACTCCAAGCCGCCGAACGACGAGCGGCTGGCCGTCCTGCGCGGCATGTTGACGGACACGCACTGGGCGATCCCGCTGCTGCTCGAGAGAAACGGGTCTCTGGATCTGTCGGGTGCCGAGGCGGACGCGCTGCTGCCGGAGTTGCGGGACATGCTCGTCAGCCCGTGTGAGCCACTCCAGGTCTTGGCGGCGAACAAGCTGTTGGAGACAGGCGACGAGGTCGGGGTCACATACATGGTGCGCGAGTTGCTCGCAGCATGTGATCGCACGGCGGAGGTTCTGTGTTTCGGTGCGTCGTGGGGCATGGACCAGCTCACTGATGACCAGCGCCTGAGACTGCTGGGCCCGCTCGTGGAGGCGGCGAAGCGGGCGAGCCGTGCGTGGCTAGTTCTGGCTGCGCTCTCGGAGATGCCATCTGACGCAGTGCCCGCCATCGCGGCGCTGCTGCAACACGACGAGCCTGAGACAAGGAAGATCGGAGCGCAAGCCCTGGGCGAGATAGGTGCGCGCTCCGCCGTGCCGCTGCTCGAGCGCGCGCTCGGCGATCGGGACGATGAGGTGCGCATCGAGGCTGCGGGGGCGCTTGGGAAGGTACTCAAGGCAGACGTCGGGAAGTACGTGGACTCATTGCTAGCCTCGGACGACCCGACGAGCCACGAAGCAGCGTTCTGGGCGGCCTACAACGCTGAGGAACCGGAATTGGTCGCCAGGGTACTGCGCAGGGCTCCAGAAGCGTGCGACTTCGATGATAACAAGGGCCTGTCGGCCCCATGGTGGCCTCCGAACATGGCGCCCGAGGTGCGCGCCGCAACACGCGAAGAGCGAATGACCTCTGACGAACTCCGAGACAAGCCGTTGCAGTCACCCGAACCGGTGCTGGAAGCGGCTAGGGAGGTCTTCGCTGATGCTAAGGCGTCAACCTGGGGGCGATGGAAAGCGGCATACCTCATCGTCTGGGACTGGGTCCAGGCTCATCCGTATCAGCGGTGGCCGGAGGATGACAATGAGGCCCAGAACCGCGACCACGGGCTGCCCGACGATGTCTGGCAGGCGCTGGCCTTCGTTCTGACTCACGCAGATGTCTGCCCCCGGATGTCGGTTGACTTGAACCTGGACGGGGCCATCGCTCAAGTTCGGAGAGCCGACGCCGTGCCACTGCTTCTGAGGGCCACGACGGACCCGGCGCTCAGGGGCCGCCTCCAGAGTGGCCCCCTGGAGGCCCTCGCCGCCATACGTCCGGCCGGTGTCAAGGCGCTCATTGACATCGTCGAGAAGGTGGACGATCGCCAACTGCAAAGGAACGCAATCAACGAGCTGGCTCGCTCGAAGGTGGTGGAGGCCTATGAGCCTCTCTCTCGGCTGGTCTCGCTGGGCGAGGCAAGACCGGATGTTCTAGCGCAACTCGGCGACCCGAGGGCGATTCCATTGCTCAGAAAGCTCGCGCGTCTGCCTCAGAACCAGATGCGGCAACGCGAGTTCTGGCGCGCCCTCCAGGTCTTGAAGTACGATCGGCTTTCTGAGATGTGGGAGGAAGCGTTGCGACACAGAGGCCACTGGGCTGACCAGTCATCAGCGGTCATTGGCCTTGGCGGCCTGAAGAATCCGGAGGACTTGCCACTGCTGCTGAGCGTGGTCAATGATGAACTCCAGGTGTACTACGTGCGCTACCGGGCGCTGAGGGCCGTTGAGAGGCAGCGACCGGAGTTGGCTCGCAAGATAGCGAAACGGTGGGCCAGAGATTATCGGTTCGGCATGCGCCAGCAGGCCCGTCGTGTGCTGCGCGGAGAGGAGAGGATGTATCTGTGATGGGTCCTGT
>JALGVE010000145.1 GCA_029820045.1 Candidatus Zipacnadia bacterium
AGGGGCCGTGCGAGTTCTCCCGCAACGCGGGAGGGCGAGCCCGGCCCGTCGTTGGAATCCTGCCAGCGGGCCGACTTCAGCCTTCCCGCCCCGCCGGGAAGCCCTCAGGCGGCCCTCCATACAACGCCGGGCCCGGCGAGACGCTAGACGAGCACACGTAACGTGGATCACTATGATGGCTCAAGGACCACAAGACGCACTGCAACGACTGCATGAACACCTGGTGCTGCGCTGGGTCTTGTGGGGGCTGGCGCCCCTGGCGGCCTGCGCCGTGTTGGTTTTGCTCGGCACCGCGCTGGCGCCCCCGGGGATCGTGCACGGTAAGCAGGAGACTCGGCTCGCCTTCGATATTGTCCTGGCCTTCGGGGCGGCGGTATTCCTCGCCGCTTTCTACATTGACGGGTACTGGACGAGTTCGGACCGGGTAGCCGCGAAGCTATTCCGGGAGGCGGGAGCCGATGCCAGCCGCTCGCCCAGCTCCTGGGCGCAAAGCTCCAGCCACCGCGCGCGACTTCGGGAGCACAGCGACATTGCACTGCGCACCGTTACGGCTTCCGCTGACACCATGACCGCGCTCGGGGGGCTTATCGCCCTGGCCGCCGTGGCGGCCATCGCCATCGGCCTGCAGCTCACTCACGCCGGACAGGTCCTCGTGCTTGGGCTAAGCTATCAGCTCTACCTTTTCTCCAGGCACCCTTATTACGAGCGCCTTGCCGAGACTGCCACGCGCGGCGAGCTGATCCCGCCCGAGGACAAGGACGAAGACGACCCTTCACACTAGGCAGGCCCGCCGGCTGCCGCGGCCGTCAGCTCGCGCTGCGAGACCCGCGCAGACCGCGGCGGGCTACTCTTGTACCTGGAGAAGCCCAAGATGCGCTACCGACGACCAAAGGGCACGCATGACGTGCTCCCCAGCGAGGTGCGAAGCTGGCGCGCGGTCGAGGATACCTTCGCGCGCGTCTGCGCCCGCTACCGCTACCAGGAGCTTCGCACTCCCATCTTCGAGGACACCGACCTGTTCGTGCGCTCGGTTGGTGAGGACACCGACATCGTCTCCAAGGAGATGTACACATTCGAGGACAAGGGCGGGCGCAGCCTGACCTTACGCGCAGAGGGCACCGCTCCGACCGTACGCGCTTTCATCGAGGACAACCTCCAGGGCCAGGACCGCGAGCGCCTGGTGAAGCTCTACTACCTGACTCCGGTCTTCCGCCAGGACCGCCCGCAGGCGGGCCGCTTCCGCCAGCACCACCAGGCCGGCGTCGAGGCCCTCGGCTCGCTGGACCCGGGCGTTGACGCCGAGGTCATTGACCTCTCGCTGACCTTCTACCGCGAGGTGGGCATCGAGGGTGTGCGGCTGCTCATCAACTCCGTCGGCTGCCCGAACTGCATGACGGCGTACGTCGAGAAGCTGAAGGCGTCCGTGGCGGACCGCCTCGACGAGATGTGCCCCGACTGCCAGCGGCGCTACGAGACCAACCCGCTCCGCCTGCTCGACTGCAAGCGGGAGCGGTGCCGCGAGATCACTTCGGCGGCGCCGAGCATCCTCGACGAACTGTGCGACCAGTGCGCCGAGCATTTCGCGCAGGTTCAGGCTCACCTGGATGCCCTGGGCATCGCCTACGAGATCAACCCGCGCATCGTGCGCGGCCTGGACTACTACACCAAGACCGCCTTCGAGTTCACGCACGACGCCCTTGGCGCACAGGACTCTATCGGCGGTGGCGGACGTTACGATGGCCTGGTCGAGCAGTGCGGAGGCCCGCCCACGCCCGGCGTCGGTGTCGGCATCGGCCTGGAGCGCGTGCTGCTGGTCCGCGAGGCCCTGGGCGTGTCTGACGAGGACGAGGAGCGCGCCGGGGTCTTCGTGGTCACGCTCGGCGACGAGGCCTGGCTGCCCGGCTATCAGCTTCTCCACGAACTGCGACAGGCGGGCTTCGCAGCGGGGATTGACTACCGCCACCGCAGCATCCGCGCGCAACTACGCTACGCGGACAACGAGGGCTACGCGCACGCAGTGATCCTTGGCGGCGACGAGATCGCCAAGGGCGTCGCGACGGTTCGCGACATGACCAGCGGCGAGCAGACAGAGGTGCCGCGCCCGAAGCTTCTCTCACACCTGGAGGGCTAACAGCGGTTGCATAACCTCCGAGAAGGCATTGCCGGGCAGGATGCCCGACCTACGCGAGGTTGTGAAATCGGCCGAAGAGGAGGGCCGCATGAGGGCCCGGGGTCGTGCCTTGTAGCTCGCAACTCGTCGCTCGTGGCTCGCAACTGACAGCAATGACCTGTCCTGGATGCGGACAACAGTTCGAGCAGCCGGGCGGGCAGGGGGAATGCCCCTTCTGTGGTTACCCCTGCGCGGAGTACCAGCGCCACGTCACGATGATTCAGATCATCGTCGGCGCAGTCTTCGCCTCAACCCTGGTCTACGGGGGCATGGTTGCCTTCCTCGAGTTGGTGGTGCAGTACCGGCCGGCTTACGATCCAGCGTCGGACAAGATCTTCGGGGCGGCCCTGTTGTTGCTTTCGCTCGTGCTCTTGATTGTGTCGCTACGCTTTGAGCAGGGGGCGCTCGCCAAGCAGGACCCGCCCAGCCTCCGGCAGGCAGTCATCCTGGTCGCGGCCCTGGCCGAGGTCCCGGCCATCTGGGGCTTGCTGATGTATCTGCTCTTCGGCAGCATACAGTGGCTCGTCGTGGGCATGACCCTTAGCTGGGCGCTTTTCTTCCGCCTCGGCACGCGGCTTCCGCTCTACCTGCACCGCATCAGCCAGCACCTGAAGCCGAACGCCTGACGGGACGGAACGACAAACCGCGCAGACGCAGAGAGCGCAGAGAACGACTATCAGAATATGCACGGCTTGACGGCGTCGGGCAGAGAAGCGGAGTGCACAGGTCCGTCGTAACCTCGTGAAGCCGTTCTCTGCGCTCTCTGCGTCTTTGCAGTGAATCAGTACGTTGTCGTGCCAAGTACACCAGGAACGGTGGTCCCCATGGAATACCTGAGCGAGCTGAGCGAGGAGTTCAAACGAACCGCCAACTGCGGCGAACTGCGTGCTGATAACATCGGCGACGAGGTAGCGCTGAACGGCTGGGTCAATCGCCGTCGCGATCATGGTGGGCTGATCTTCCTGGACCTGCGCGACCGCTCGGGACTCGTGCAGGTCGTGCTGGACCCGCAGGAGGCTCCCAACGCTCACGCGCTCGGTCATGATGTGCGCTCCGAGTTCGTGCTCGCCGTGCGGGGCGCCGTCCGAAGGCGGCCCGAGGGCACCGAGAACCCGGACCTCGCCACCGGCGAGGTCGAGGTGCGCTGCACTGACCTGGCAATCCTCAACACCGCCGAGACGCCGCCGTTCTCCTTCGTGGACGAGACCGAGACCGATGAGATGGTGCGGCTCAAGTACCGCTACATTGACCTGCGCAGCCCGCGCATGCAGCGGAACCTGCGCATCCGTCACGAGGCCGCCCAAGCTACGCGCGAGTTCCTCAATGCGAAGGGCTTCCTGGAGATTGAGACCCCGATGCTCTTCCGACCGACGCCGGAGGGCGCCCGCGATTACCTGGTCCCCAGCCGCGTCAGCCCCGGTAACTTCTACGCGCTGCCGCAGTCGCCGCAGCTCATGAAGCAGCTCTTCATGATCGGCGGGCTGGACAGATACTACCAGCTTGCGCGCTGCCTGCGCGATGAGGACCTCCGCGCCGACCGCCAGCCCGAGCACACGCAGATTGACATCGAGATGTCGTTCGTTACCCGCGAGGACATCTTCGATCTCACTGAGCACCTGTTCGCGCACATCTTCCGCGAGGCCGCCGACATCGAGCTAGTGACGCCTTTCCCGCGCATGACCCACGCCGAGGCGATGGACCGCTTCGGCACCGACAAGCCTGATGCGCGCTTCGGCCTGGAGCTTGTTGACCTGACCGAGGTCGTGCGCGAGTGCGGCTTCAAGGTGTTCGCGCAGGTCGCGGAGTCCGGCGGCGTGGTCAAGGGCCTGTGCGCCCCCGGCTGTGCGGACCTGCCCCGCGCCCAGATGGACCGGCTCACGGACTTCGTCAAGGATCACAAGGCCAAGGGCTTGGCGTACTTCCCGGTCACCGCTGACGGCCTCGAAGGTCCCGTCGCGAAGTTCTTCGCCAAGGAGGAGCTGGCGAGCATCCGCGAGGCCTTCGGAGCGGACGAGGGCGATATGATCATGACCGTTGCCGACGAGCCAGCCATTGCCAACGAGGCCCTCGACTGGCTGCGGCGCGAGATGGCGCGGCGTCTGAAGCTGATACCGGAGGGCGCCTGGGCCCCGCTGTGGGTCTACGACTTCCCGCT
>JALGVE010000001.1 GCA_029820045.1 Candidatus Zipacnadia bacterium
TCATCGTCGGGTTGATGCATGTCCTCAGTCACGGCTGGGTCGTGTCCTCAGGTCGCCAGAAGTCCAGGAGGTACTCAAACGTTACGCCCATGGTTATGTAATTGCTGGGCCAGCCGAATATGCCGATACGGTTCACGATGTTGCGCCGGTCCCAGATGATTGTGTTGCGGAACTCGTACCCCGCCGCGCGTAGCGCCTCGATGACCGTCATGTGCAAGGTGATCCGAGTGTCCTCCCACCACATGTCGGGGATGTTTACTACACAATGCCCCCGTGGTCTAAGCAGCGGCAGTAAGCGACCAAAGATGTCGCGCAGGGCGTCACTAAAGGCCTCCTCAGCGAGCGTCCCAAGGTCGCGCGGGTCCTGAGAGTACTGCTCCACGCGCCCGAGTTGCTCATTCGCCCTTTCAGCGCCCCGGCGTGACTTGTTCTTGCGGCGTCTGTTGAGCAGGTTTGCGTAGGGAGGGGAGGTCACGATGAGGCTGACCGTCTCTTGCTCGAGATACTGAGGGCTATTGCGCGCATCGTCGCAGATGGCAAGCTGCTGCGTCTCGCCGAAGAGCTCTTGCTGTCCGAGCCGCTCCTGCGCAAGCTGGATGTACTCGGGCTTCAGGTCAAAGCCGACCGCGTTGCGGTTCAGGTCCCTCGCAGAAACAAGGGTCGTACCGCTGCCGACGAATGGGTCAAGGACCAACTCGCCCTCGTGCGTGAACAGCTCTATGCAGCGCGAAGACAAAGCGATGGGGAAGGTGGCCGGATGAAGGTCCTTGTCGCGGATGTCCCGTCCCTCGTAGTAGAACTCCCAGACGCCGAGTTGCGCCTTCAGCCACTCCTTCGGAGTCAGACAGTTGATGTGGCTGTCGGGACAGTCGCAGAGCCTTTCGTGGCCGATCCGTAGCTTCGTTGCCGACATAATCTCCATCACTCTGGACTGTGGCCGTGTAGCCGGCGTCAACTCATGGCTCTTTGCCATTATACCGTGGGCGCGTATCTCTACGCAACCTGTCTTGGCAAGGCGCACCATTTGGGTCCGGGCAGAGGGTTAGAGCGCCAGCCGCCGGCTCATGTTGCGGTGGTGCAAGGTGGTGCTGAGCAGCCACAAGGCCACCGTGAAGCCCGCCAGCACCGCCAGGCATAGGGCCGGGCTAAGGAAGTTGCCACCGATCGTGCTGTAGCGAATCAACTCCGTGCAATATGTGAGCGGCGAGATCGCCGACAACCCCCGCCCCCACACCGAGATCTGCCCTATCGGGATGAACACGCCGCTGAAGAAGATCATCGGTAGGCGCACCAGGTTTGAGATCATCATCACGTCCGAAGGCACGTCCGTGACCGGCACCGCGAACAGCGTTCCCAGCACCGCGAAGCAGACCGCGCCGAGGACAACGGTCACAATGAGAATGAATGGGTGCACGATGGGGGCGCCGATGACGAAGACGCTGATGAGGATCGGCACGATGGACATGAACAGGCCGTAGAGAAAGGCGGCGGCCACGTCACCTATCAGCATGCTGCTGATGCTCAGAGGCGCGATCAACAGCCGCTCCAGGGTGTGGGTGCGCATCTCGAAGGGCATGATCGCCGGCGTGGTCGCGGAGGCCGTGAAGAAGAGCGCCATGGCGATGAGGCCGGGGACGAGTTCATGCGCCGGCATGTGACGGCCTATCACAAACGCGCAGAACAGGCAGGCCGGGAAGAACAGGCCGAAGATCAGGACCGGCCCTTTGAGGTAATAGACGCGCATGTCCTTCTTCATGACTGCCTGGATGCCAGCGAGGGAACTCATTGATCCTCGTCCTCCTGAGAGATTGCGCCCTCGGTCAGCCTCACGAAGACCTCTTCGAGGCTGGGGCCGACGGTGTTGATAGTTAGTATTGCGGTGTCGTGCTCGCGGGCGAAGTCAGCGACGTGCAGGGCTACGAGCCCTGGATCGGCGGTGTAAAGCTGCAGCTTGTCGCCCTCCTTGGCTACGCGCTTGACCTCCGCCAGCGCTGCAAGTTCGTCGGGGGCCACTTCCCGATCGAAGGCCACCACCACGGACTGACTCTCTGCGAAGGTGGCTCTGAGAGCCTCCGGCGCGTCAATAGCGACGATCTCGCCATGGTTGATAATGGCAACGCGGTCGCAAAGCTGATCGGCCTCCTCGATATTGTGTGTGGTGTAGAAGACCGTGCCGCCGTCGGCGGCGAAGTCGCGGGCCCGGGCGCGAATCTGCCGGCTGCTCGCCACGTCCAGGCCGCTGGTGGCCTCGTCCAGCAGGAGAATGTCGGGCTGGTGGACCAGCGCCATGCACAGCATCAGGCGCTGCTTCATTCCCTTGGAGTAGGCCCTGGCCCGATCATCGCGCCGCTCCCAGAGCTCGAACTCGCGCAGCAGGCTCTCGGCCCGGCCGGTGCGTTCGGCGCGAGGGACGCGGTAGAGTTCGGCCGCCAGCATCATGTTCTCCCAGCCGGACATCTCCATGTAGGGATTGGCCATCTCCGGCACGACGCCCAGGTGCTCCTTGGCTCCGAGCGGATCGCGGACCATGTCATGGTCGAGCACCTGGACTGTGCCCGAGGTGGGCTTCAGCACACCAGTGAGCATCCGCTGGGTAGTGGTCTTGCCGGCCCCGTTCGGGCCCAGGAAGCCGAAGATCTCGCCCGCGCGGACCGAAAAGGAGATACCGGCCACCGCGAGGTTGCCATCGTAGCGCTTGGTCAGAGTGTCAACGCGGATAACTTCCGTCATCTCGCTCACCCTCGCCGGAGTTGGAGGAGTCTCAAGCCGGTCATTCAGAGTTGGGGCAGGAGCTCCGACTCACCAACGGCAATTGCCCCCCGTGTCCTGCCAGGGTCCTCACGAGGCTCTCCGGGTCTTGTATGCGCGGCAGAACCTCCTGATGACGCAGTTCGGGCAGTCCGGGTTACGGGCATGGCAGGTCTCGCGCCCATGCTGAACCAGGTTCAGGTGAAGCTGGACGTGCAGGTCGTCAGGCACTCGCTCGGTCAGGAAGTCATGAGCACTCTCCGGCGTGGACTTCTCGGGCAGCCAGCCCAGGCGCGAGGTCACTCGGAAGACGTGCGTATCCACCGGAAAGAGCGACATGCCGCAGTTGAACAGCAGCACGATTGCGACCGTCTTGTGCCCGACGCCCCTGAAGCTAAGGAGGTGCTCGCGGGCCTGTTCCAGCGGCATGTCGCAGAGGTAGGCGAGGGAAAGCTCGCCGCGTTCCTGCTTGATCTGCGCCAGGAGGTCGTGGATGCGCTTGGACTTAGTCGGCGCCAGCCCGGCGCGCTTGATGGCAGCCGCGATCTCGTGCGGCCGGGCCGCCAGGGCCCTCTCCCAGGTCGGGAACTGGTCCTTGAGGGTGCGGAAGGCGGGGATCGAGGTCTTGTCGGTGGTGTTCTGTGAGAGGATGGTGCGGACGAGCCCGTCGAGCGGGTCACCCGCCTCCACGCGTTTCTCGCCGTAAGCCTGCGCCAGCAACTGATCAACTCGACGGATCGTCCGCGCGGAGAGTTCCCCGGCCTTGCGCCCCACGAGCAGCACCTCTCACTCCTTCTCCGGCTCTGTCGGCGCGGCCGGGGGCAGATGTGTCTCCTCTTCGATGCCATCGGTCAGCGACAGGGACTCGACGGTCACGTTGCCCGCGGCGTCGCGCAGGCGGACCTTGATGGCGGTCTCTTGTTCCGCGAGGGCCCCGGTCTCGATAGTGAACACCTCCTGGCGGGAATCGAGCATGCCGTCGTCAGGAGCGGCCGCACGCCACTCGTCCTCGGCGCCGAGGCTCCAGTCAATGCTCGTGATCCGGCTCAGCGTGTCGAGCGCTACGCCGTTGATGGTTGCCCTCTTCTCTTCACTGACCTCGGGTCGGCCGACAAGCACCAGCTTGGGGTATCCCTGGTCCACCGTGATGGTGTCAATGATCTTCTCCACGCTCTCAGCGCCGATCGGGTTGCTGGGCGCATCCGTGCAGAGCAGCTTGAGCGAATAGGCGCCATCCTCCATCTTGGTGGTATCCCAGGAGTAGTAATCGTCCCCCGTGACCTTGGCGATCTCCTGCCACTCATCGCTTCCGTGGGGCTTGACATAGATGGTGATCAAGAGCGTATCGTCGTCGTCGTCCTCGGCCTTCCAGGTGATCTCGTGCTCACCCCTTATCGCCTGGCCCGGCTCCGGATCATCTATCTCCAGCGTAGGTGGCTGGTTGCTAGGCAGGTAGATGACAGCAATTCGCTGCACGAGCGGGGTCTTGCTGTCGCGGCCCGTCATCTTCACGCGGTATTGCAGGAAACGCGTTGGCGCGCTGGCGATCTGCGCGCCAGACTCGGGGTAAGCGGCTGACCAGCTTCCCCAGCTACCGTCTTCGGCCACCTCGCTGTTGCCGGAACGAGTGAGCATCTCCAGGCCGGCGCCCTGGGGCACCTCGGCGTCCCAGAAGATGCGCGCCCAGCGACTCAAGCGTTCGGCATCGAGCACGGCGGAGTCGTAGTGGCCGCTGATCTCGCCCCGCAGGTCGAGGCGTATCAGCCGGCCGGGATTGCTGGTACCCGCGTAGATCATCCCGTCACCCGCGCTGGCCAGGCATACCACCTGCCCGGCCAACTCGTCCTTGTAAGCGACGCCGGAGCGTTTATCGGCGTCGGCGGCGACGATGCGCGCATCGTCAGTTGAGGCGGCGTAGGCCCGACCGTCGGTGAACAGGATATCCAGCACATCGCCGTCATCGCTGGTGTACAGCTCGGAGGCGTTGCCGTCTTGGTCTATGAGGAAGACCTTGCCATCGGAAGCCGTCGAAACGAAGAGCCGCCCCTGCTCGTCGGCGGCGACCCCGGTGCAGCTCTGCTCGTCGGTGCCGAAGATGTCCACGGCGCTGCCGTCGTCTGAGATGCGATAGACGCCGCCCTCCTGGTCGCCTCCGGCCGCGTAGAGACTCCCCGCAGCGACCGTGAGGGCGAGCACGTGGGGCTGGGAGATGGTGGCCATGACTGAGAACTTGCCCGATTGCTCCAGGCGGTAGATCTCACCATGCGGGCCTGTCCCGGCCGCCAGCCGACCGTCCGGCGCGCGCGCCAGGGACCAGACGTAACTTGCCGGCAGCTTGTAGGCCTCTTCGACCTTGCCTTCGGGCGTGACGCGGAAGATCAGACCGTTGGGCCCCGTCCCCGCCAGCAAGCTTCCGTCCTCGCTCGCGAGCAGGCTTAGGACCGCGAACTCACCGGTGTCATGAACCAGCTTGGCCCCTTCGGCCTCGGTCCATCTGTAGAGACGGCCGGGGCTGGCCGTGCCGTAGTAGACGGCGTCGCCTACGGGCGCGACTGACCAGATGTACGGCTCGTCAGCCTCCGCGAGCACCTTGGAGCCGGGGGCAAGCAGCAGCGTGCCATCGCTGCGCACCAGCACGCCCTCCGCCTTGCCCTTAGCGAAGTCGTCAGCGGTGTCCTGCGTCCAGGTGCTCAGTTGCCTGGAGAGGGCCGTGCTACCAGGCTCCGGGTGCGCCACGGTCTCCTCTTCCTTCTTCTCGGGTTCCTCGGTCTCTTTCTGCTGTTCCTGCTCCGGAGGCTGGGCTTCGGCGTTCTCGGGTTCATGCGCGACTTCGCGGGGTATTTGCGCCGCATCGGCGCGCCTCAGGTCCCGGTCGAAGACGGCCCCGCCCGCCGTAGCCTGGCGGAGTTGAGCGTCCTCAGCGAAGGCGGAAGCCAGCCACCAGAGTTTAGAGGCGGGAGGCGAGAGGCGAGAAGCCGGAAACGACCAACGACGGTAACGCCCTTCCTCACTCCCAGGACTCCCGCTGTCGTTGCCAGGTAAGAGAGATGACTGCAAGGCTGTGGTCTTGCCATCATTCCCTGCGCTGGCGGCCTCAGCCTTGGGTTCCTCCTCATCCTTCTTATCATGCGAGACCTTGCCGCGCTCGCCTTTGCGGTCCTCGGTCGGGATGCGGATGTAGTCCCAGCCGTAGAGCACCCACTCGGTATCGAAGATCTTGGAAAGCTCGGAGTAACCAGCAGTCATATCAGTGCGTGCGGAGGCGGTCAGCACCCCCGCCGCCTCCGCCGGGAGCTGAGGCAGCGCGGTGCCCTGCACCGAGAGGACCACCTCAGGCACTCCGGCGGCCACGTACAACTGATCTGAACGCCCCAGGCTCTCGATGATCTCAGCGATGTCGCCAAGGCTGTAGAACTGTGGCAAGAGCAGGCGCAGTCGGTAGCGCAGGTCCCACTCGTCGGCGCCCGCCGCGGCTCCGACGCGCATCTCGCCCTTCGGCAAGTCTTCCGGCAGCTTGAGCGTGACGACCTTCTCGACGGGCTCCGCGTTCTCGGGACGTATCACGACGTGGATGGTGAGTTCCTTGCCGGCACGCGCCACGTTCTCTTCTGTGTAGATGCGCTCTATGACTGCCGAACGGTCCTTGCCGGTCAGGGACACGCGGGCCTTTAGGCTTGCCACCTGCTGTGGCTCGAAGCGGTTCTCAGTCATGACGGTCATGGCTTCGTCAATCCACTGAGTCACGTAGACGGGATTGCCCGGGTGCCAGGACACGTCGCGGCGGCTGATCTCGGCGCCTTTCTCTCCACGCAAGGTGAAATCAACAGTCCCGATGCCCTTGCCGCCGGAGTTGTAAGCCGCCGCCATCGAACCCTGCAACACGGACATGAGCAGACCCGGAGTCAGCAACTGTTGGCGCGTGACCTCGAAGTCGAATTCCTTGGTCAGATCGCGGTCCTCATCCGTGATCGTGAAGTGAGCTGGGATCACGCGCGGCTCGGCTCCGACCTTGCCGCCTACGGACCAGGTGCAGTCACGCGTCAGGGTCCCTACGGTCTCCATGGCCGAGGCCAGCTTGTTGGAGCGTGCGATGCTGGGCACAATATCGTGCACCCACGCGGTAGTCAGGGGCATCTCAACGCTGCCCAGCTCCATCATCGGATGGCCAAAGGCCAGGATCGTGTCGCCGTCACGGTAGGTCACAGTGCCGATGCCGGTGATGTCGAAGTTGCCCTGCGCGAAGCTGACTCCCACCGCGGCCCCGGGCTCCAGCTCTGTGGGCACGGGCGGCCGCTTGCGCCCCGGACCGGCGAGCGGCTCGATACCGTACGGCTCGAACAGCTCACGCAGGCGCTCCATGCCCGGCCCCCTTATCCCGGAGGCGTAGACCAACGGGCCGACGGGGTACATGTTGATGGTGTGAGCCGCCGGGAAGGGGCTGGACGCACGGCCGGCTGCGACGATGCGAGCTTCCTCGACCCAGCGTCCCGCGAGGCGCGCGCCTCTAGCTGGGTGCTCCTTCGGCAACCGGGCCTGGCCCTTGGGGCCGGCGTCGTAGGCCTCCAGCATCGAGTCTATCGCGGTGATACCGGCTATCGGCTCTCTGGCGAAGCTCCAGGCGTAGGCGATGGCCCCCAGCAGACGGCCTTTGACGTAGACGGGGCTGCCGCTCATCCCACCGATGATGCCGGACTGTCGTTCCACCACTGGGCCGCTCGTCACGCGCGCCAGGATCAGGTCACTGCCCAAGTCCGCCTTGGACAGGACCCCTAGTATCTCCAGGTCAAACTCCTCGATCTTGACCCCGGAGAAGACGCTCTTGCCGACCGCCTTCATGCCGCGTTCGACCTCTTCGGTGCTCATCATCTTCTGAGGGTCGAAGTGGGGGGATCGCCCCCATGCCGTCACAGATGCGACCAACAAGAGGGTAACGAGAGAGAGTCTCGTAGCAACTGGGCGCATATTCCGGCTCCTTGAGGGGGATCTGGAGATAGGGTGTCCGCTCCCGCGGTCACTTGCGGCCGGCCGCTAAAGTATTCAACAGCATTTAACCCGTCAAGTCAAGCGGACGCGAGTCTGCGCCAGGAGCATCGGTTTTGCCCTGTCGCTCGACGGCCTCGCCGCGGTATTCCGCCGATCGCGCCTCGGCGGGACCGCAGGCGCCGCTGTCGTATGTAGGGCGCGCACCTGTGGCGCGCCCTACTAAAAACGATGCTCCTGGAGTCTGCGACCGTGCGGCGAGAGTAGTCCGTCTCCCGTCCTTCGGCTGAGAGTTTTCCGCCTGCAAAACGGGGGTTGACTCATGTCGCGAAGGGGTGATAAGATACTCACCGCATGGGAGGGTGCAATGCCAAGAGTAGACTATGGAAAACTGCGACAGATAGACACGGCGCCCCTGCTGGAGTTCGAGGAAAGCCTCAACGATAAGATCAGGCGTGAGGCCGAGGCGAAAAAGCGAGACGCAAAGGACGCCGCGAGCAAGGGTAAGCGCAAGCGCAAGAGGGACCGGGATAAGGACAAGGACTAGCTGGCCCTCGGAGGCTTTGAGGTGGCGGCGTAGCTCAGATGGTCAGAGCGCGCGGTTCATACCCGCGTCGTCGGGGGTTCGAGTCCCTCCGCCGCTACCACTCTTTACAGTCAACTGCGGCCGGGTCGCAAATCGGTCGGAGCGATGCACCAGAACGACGGGCAGCGGCCCGTCGTTCGGCATACGTGAGGGCAAGGCGCAAGATGCAACGGGTTACCACCCGCGCGGGACCACGGGGGAAACGTAAGCATGCCACCGTTCGACGATGAGGACATACGCTGGCTGCTGAGTACGCTCGAGTCGGAGAGACTGGCGGAGATCGAGGTCTCCCAGGGCGAGATGCGGGCGCTCGTGCGCGCGCCCGAGACCGTGGCCCCGGTCATCATCGAGGCCTCCCCGGATAGCGCAGGGGAAGGGGATGACCCGCCGGGCACCTCAGTGCTGGCGCCGATGGCCGGCATATTCTACCTGACTCCCGCGCCGGACACCGCTCCCTTTGTCGAGGAGGGTGATCGTGTTGAGCGCGGCGAGGTCGTCGGACTCATTGAGGCGATGAAGCTCTTCAACGAGGTTAACTCCCCCGTGGCGGGGATCATCACGAAGATCGCAGTGTGCAACGAGGACCGGGTAGCGGCGGGCGAGCCGCTCATGTGGGTCCAGCCGGACGGGGACGACAGCAACGCTGAGGAGTGAGCAGTCTCTGGAAAGGGAGCAGTCATGGCGCGAGACGAGGTGCGAGTAGGGATTCTTGGCCTCGGCGTAGTGGGCGCGGGCTTGTTCCAGATACTCCGGGACAACAGTGCGGGCATCAAGCAGCGAGTCGGTGTGCCACTCACCGTCGCCCGCATCGCCGACATTGACTGGGACCGCGAGCGGGACGTGCAGGTGCCAGAGGAGCTGCGCACCACGGACGCGGCCGAGGTCTACGCCGCCGATGACATTGACATCGTGGTGGAGACCATCGGCGGGACCTCCCCGGCGCTTCAGTTCGTGCTCGGCGCCATCGAAGCAGGCAAGAGCGTCGTCACCTCCAACAAGGAGCTCATGGCCAAGCACGGCGCCGAGATTCTGGACGCCGCCGCTCTCAAGGGAGTGGACGTGGAGTTCGAGGGCGCGGTCGGGGGCACCATCCCCATCATCCGCGCGCTCAAGGAGAGCCTGGAGGCGAACCGCATCCAGGAAATCGTCGGCATCCTCAACGGCACGACCAACTACATCCTGACCCGGATGAGTGAGGAGGGCGCGGCCTACGAGGAAGTGTTGGCCGACGCGCAGGGCCTCGGCTACGCCGAGGCCGACCCCACCAACGACGTCGAGGGCATTGACCCCATGTACAAGATCGCCATCCTCTCTGCCATCGCCTTCGGCGGGCGCGTCAATATCGAAGACATATACACCGAGGGCATCACGAAGATCGCGCCCGTTGACATCGAGTACGCTGAGGAGATGGGCTACGCGATAAAGCTGCTGGCGGTGGCGAAGCGCGCCGGCGAGCAGACTGAGGTGCGAGTGCATCCCGCGTTGGTACCCGAGGACCATCCGCTGGCTTCGGTCAACGGCGTGTTTAATGCGGTCTGGGTGGTCGGTGACGCGTGTGATCAGGTGATGCTCTACGGGCGCGGCGCCGGTGGCCTGCCCACGGGCAGCGCGGTGGCCGGTGACGTGATTGACTGTGCCCGCAACATCCTGACCGGCGCCAGTGCGCGAGTGCCGTGCACCTGTGAGGGCGAGCTTAACATCAGGCCCATCGAAGAGGTCGCCATGCGCACTTACGTGCGCATGAGAGTCCAGGACCGCCCCGGCGTGCTTGGTACCATCGCCACCATCCTCGGCCAGGAGGGCGTGTCCATCCACTCGGTCGTGCAGCGCGCCGGCATTGACGACCTCGCCGAAATCGTGTGGATCATGCACGAGGGCCTGGAGCGCAACCTGCAGTCGGCCCTCGGCGCCGTCAGACAGCTTGGCATCGTTGACTCGGTATGCAGCGTCATCCGGGTGGTGGAGTGATGAGCGTGGAGGTTGGGGCTCAGGCCTGGCCGGGGGTCATTGAGCATTACGCACGGTTCCTGCCGGTGTCCGAGGCGACGCCGCGCATAACCCTGCTGGAGGGCAACACGCCGCTGATACCGAGCGTCAAGGTCGGGCCCCGGCTGGGCGTCGGCGTTCGGCTGTTCTTCAAGTACGAGGGCCTGAACCCGACCGCATCCTTCAAGGACCGCGGCATGACCATGGCGGTGTCGAAGGCCGTGGAGGAGGGCGCCGAGTGCACCATCTGCGCCTCAACGGGCAACACCTCGGCCTCGGCGGCGGCATACTCAGCCCGCGCGGGCATACAGTCGGTGGTGCTCATTCCGCATGGCTACGTCGCGCTGGGCAAGCTCGCCCAGGCGCTGGCGTACGGCGCGCGCACCATCGCCGTGGACGGCGACTTCGACGACTGCCTGCGGCTGGTGCGGGATATCTCCGACAGCTACCCGGTCGTCCTGGTCAACTCCCTGAACCCCTATCGGCTTGAGGGACAGAAGACCGCGGCCTTTGAGGTCTGCGACTGGCTGGGCGGCCCGCCGGACTTCCACGCTCTGCCCGTGGGCAATGCCGGGAACATTACCTCCTACTGGATGGGTTACTGCGAGTATCGCGAGGCAGGCATCACTGATCGTCGTCCGCGCATGTTGGGCTTCCAGGCGAAGGGAGCGGCGCCGATCGTTCTGGGGCGTCGCGTGGACAGGCCCGAGACCCTTGCCACCGCCATCCGCATCGGTAACCCGGCGCGCTGGAAAGAGGCGCAGGCAGCCCTTGATGAAAGCGACGGGATCATCCGCGCCGTGAGCGACGACGCGATCATCGAGGCCTACCAGGAGCTGGCGAGCGAGGAAGGCATCTTCGTGGAGCCGGCCTCTGCCGCGTCTATCGCGGGGCTGAAGAGGCTGGCGGCTGAGGGCTTCTTCGAGGGGCGCGAATGCACTGTGGTCGCGACGCTCACCGGCCACGGGCTGAAGGACCCGGACCGGGCGATTGAGGTCGCCCCTGAGCCGGAGCGGGCGCCGGCGCAGGTTGATGCCATCGTCGAGATGCTCGGACTGTAGACAAGGAGGCCGGGCGGTAGATGGACACAGGCCCTGAGAAGGTGGTAATGAGCACGGACCTGCCGGGGGCGATCCGCCGTCGCCAAGGCAAGGTGCGTGACATCTACGAGTACCCGGATGGTCTGCTCATCATCGCCAGCGACCGCCTCTCCGCCTTCGACGTCGTGATGCCCACAGGTATTCCCGACAAGGGCAAGGTCCTCACGCAGGTCTCCCTGTTCTGGTTCGACAGAATGAAGGGCATCGTGCCCAACCACCTCATCAGCGACCGGGTGGAGGACTTCCCGGCGGAGGTGCAGGACTACCACGAGGTCCTCGAAGGCAGGACCATGTGGGTGCGCAAGGCCGAGGTCATCCCGATTGAGTGCGTGGTGCGCGGGTATCTGTCAGGAGCGGCCTGGCGCGCATATCAGAGGGGCGAGAGCTACTGCGGCCACGAACTGCCGGCGGGCCTGGTCGAGGCCAGCAAGCTGCCCGAGCCGATCTTCACGCCCACTACCAAGGCCGAAGAGGGCCACGACCTGGAACTGACCCGGGAGCAATGCTACGAGAGATGGGACGCCGAGACCGTGGACCGGGTGGAGGCGACCTCGCTCCGCATATACGAGGCCGCGGCCAGCCACGCGGCGGAGCATGGCCTCATCCTGGCGGACACCAAGTTTGAGTTTGGGGTGGTGGACGGCGACCTCCTGCTCGTTGACGAGCTGCTCACGCCGGACTCGTCTCGCTACTGGGAGAGCGAGCAGTGGGAGCCCGGCAAGCAGCCGGTCGGCTTCGACAAGCAGTACACGCGCGATTACCTCGACGGACTCGACTGGGACAAGACGCCACCCGGGCCGCCGCTTCCGGGCGAGGTAGTCGCCAAGACGCGGGAGCTTTACCTGGAGCTGATGCGACGCTTGACGGGACGTGAGCCGTGAACTGTGTTCTGGCACGAACAGCACGAGCGGATGACGGTGGCGAACATGGCGGAGCGGGATGTGCTGCACGAGAAGATAGCTCAGGCCTGCGCGCGGTACGGACTTCTTGAGGGCGCGCGCGGCATCGTGGTTGGTGTGTCGGGAGGGCAGGACTCGGTCGCGCTCCTGCACGCGCTGGTAAGCATGGGGGAGTTCGACCTGAGGGTCGCGGCCGCTCATCTGCACCATGGGATGAGGGGCGAGGAGGCGGACGCGGACCAGCAGTACGTGCGCGAGTTATGCGCGCGCCTCGGAGCGGAGTTCTACGCGGAGCGGCGCGACATCTACGCGGAGGCCGAGCGCAGCGGGCTGAATGTCGAGGAGGCCGGCCGGCGGGCGCGCTATGAGTTGCTGGAGCGCGTTGCGGCCGAGGGCGACTTCGACCGCATCGCGACGGCTCACACGGGCACCGATCGCGCGGAGACGCTGCTGCTGAACATGTTCCGCGGGGCCGGCGTGGAGGGTCTGCGTTCGATCCCTCCCCGTCGCGGCAAGATCGTTCGCCCACTGATTCTGACTACCCGCCAGGAGACCGGCGACTACTGCGAGCGGCATGGCCTGGAGGTGCGGATTGACCGCACGAACCTCGAGGCCGACCACGCGCGGCGCAATGTCTTGCGGCTGACTGTGATGCCGCAGATCGCTGAAGTGTTCCCCGGCGTAGAGCGTGCGCTGCTCCGGGTATGTGAGGCCATCGAGGAGGAGCTGGCCTGGACGCGGCCGCTCATGGAGGATGCTCTTCGCGAGGCCACACTCCAGCGAGATGAGGAGCGCATGGCGCTCTCGCTCGCGAGGTTGGCTGAGTTATCGCCGGGCAAGCTGCACCGCGTGCTGCGCATGGCGATCGAGCAGGTGCGCGGCGACCTGCGGGATGTGAGCCGCGAGCGGATCGAGCGGCTGGCGCGAGTAGTTACCGAGGGCGAAACGGGCAAGCAGGTCATGCTTCCGGGTGGCTGGCGCGCCCGGCGCGGGTATAATGAGATTGCCATCGAACCCGCGCCGGTCGAAGAGACGTTTGAGAAGGAATCGTCCCCGCTCCCTGTACCGGGGACTGCCAGGCTTGAGCGGCGTGGGGTTGAGGTGAGGGCCGAGCTGGCGCCGGCGCCAGCGCAGTTGAATGGAGCAGACCGGCTAGTTGCACTCATGAACGAGGCAGTCGCCGAGGGGGGCCTGGTGCTGCGCAGCTCGTGGCCCGGCGAGCGGTTCCAGCCGCTGGGGATGGCCGGGACCAAGAAGCTTCAGGATTTCTTTGTGGACGAAAAGGCGCCGCCTGCGGAACGGCGGAGAACGCCCGTGGTGGCGGACACAGCCGGGCGGATCCTGTGGGTGGTCGGGTACAGGCTTAGCCATCCCGCCCGGGTGAGCGGCGACGGAAAGCGCGTGGTGAAGCTGACCGCGCGGTTTGACTAGTGATGGTGGCGGGTCAAGGAGGATACTGATGCGACGCAACACGCTTGTTACTCTGCTGGTGATCGGTGCGCTGGCCTATGCCTTCTACGTGATCCCGAAGCTGGGGACCGAGCAGCAGCAGGTTAAGCAATACGAGTACTACACCGATTTCCTGAAGGCCTTCGATGCGGGCAAGATCGCCACTGTGAACATCGTCGCCTCGCAGTTCGCGGAAGGGGACTTCAAGAAAGGCGCCGAGGGCAAGTACACGAAGTTCAGGGCGCAGGTGCCGCCTGATCAGGAACTCGTTCACAAGCTGGTCGCCCGCAAGAATGAGAGGAAGCTGGATGTCAAAATCGGCGTCCCCAGCACCTCACCGCTCGAGAGGGTCATGACGCTCGCGGGCACCTGGATCGTTCCGCTGGTGCTGCTCGTCTTCGTGTGGGTCCTGATGATGAGGTACCTGAATAACTCGCGTGGGCAGGCGCTGTCGTTCGGACGCAGCCAGGCGAAGATGCTGGCGGATCACATGCCCAAGGTGACCTTCGACGATGTCGCGGGGATGGAGGAGGTCAAGGAGGAACTTGAGGAGGTAGTCGAGTTCCTGAAGAAGCCTGAGCGTTTCCGCAAGCTTGGCGCTACGATCCCGCGAGGCGTGCTGCTGGTCGGACCGCCCGGCTGTGGCAAGACCCTGCTCGCGCGGGCAGTGGCGGGTGAAGCCGGCGTCTCGTTCTTCTACATCTCCGGCTCGGACTTCGTGGAGATGTTCGTGGGCGTCGGGGCCTCGCGCGTGCGCGACCTCTTCCAGCAGGCCAAGATGCACCTGCCGGCGATCGTCTTCATTGACGAGCTGGATGCCGTCGGCCGCCTGCGCGGCGCCGGCTTAGGTGGAGGTCACGATGAGCGCGAGCAGACCCTGAACGCGCTGCTGGTGGAGATGGACGGCTTCGACCCTAACGACGACGTCATCCTGCTGGCGGCGACCAACCGGCCGGACGTTCTCGATCCGGCGCTGCTGCGTCCCGGCCGCTTCGATCGGCGAGTGGTCGTGCCGCTGCCTGACATCAACGAGCGCAAGGACATATTCGAGATTTACGTCAGGGACAAGCCGGTCACTGATGACGTGGACGTAGCTGTTCTGGCGCGGCAAACCGTAGGGTTTTCCGGGGCGGACATCGAGAACGTCGCCAACGAGGCGGCGCTCCTGGCCGGTCGCAAGAACATGACGGAGATAGGTAGGCTTGAGTTCGACGAGGCGATCGAGCGCGTCATCGCCGGCCCTGAGCGCAAGAGCCGGATCGTGAGCGACGAGGACCGCAAGGTCCTCGCCTACCACGAGGCGGGCCATGCCTTGCTCGGGTACCTGCTGCCGAACTTCGATGCGGTCTACAAGGTGACCATCCTGCCACGGGGCATGAGCCTGGGATACACCATCAGCATGCCCGAGGACGACCGCTACATCATGGGCAAGCAGGAGATACTCGACCGCATCGTTCAGCACTTGGGCGGACGCGCGGCCGAAGAGTTGGTCCTGGGCGAGTTTCACACCGGCGCCCATCATGACCTGGAGGTCGTATCGCAGATCGCCCGGCAGATGGTCTGTGAATACGGTATGAGCGAGAAGCTGGGCCCCATCACCTATGGCAGGAAGGTCGGCCCGGTTTTCCTGGCAAAGGAGCTGGCGGAGGAGCGCAACTACTCGGAGGCCGTGGCCGCGCAGATTGACGAGAGCGTCCGGAAGATCGTTGACGAGAGCTACGATCGGGCCACGACTATGCTCACCGAGAACCGCGAGGCCCTCGACCGCCTGGTCGAGTACCTGCTGGAGCGAGAGACGCTCAACCAGTCCGAGGTTGAGGCGATCATCGAGACCGGCCAGCTTCCCGAAAAGGATGCGGACGAACAGGAGCCGGAGGCTGAAGCGGAGGAGGGCGCCGAGGGGGCGCCATCTGGTCAGGTGCAGCCGCGCCGCGGCGCCGTGCCACCCGCCCTGCCCGACCTGCAGACGCCGTGAGCGGTGGCTCCACCTGAGGGGAGGCGCAAGCACTTGGCCCTTGCAGCCGAGAGCTCGAGTTCGACCCGCAGATGGCTCTGCTACCTGGGACTCGGCTCGAACCTGGGCGCCAAGGCCCACAACCTGGCGGCGGCGCTCTCGCTGCTGGCTCGCGATCCCGGGCTGACCCTCAGGCGCGTCTCGTCGGTCTATCTCACCCAGCCCGTCGGGTTGACCGACCAGCCCGATTTCCTCAATCTCGTGTCATGCTTCGAGACCACGCTGCCTCCGGAAGCGCTGCTGGAGGTGGTCCTCTCAGTTGAGGAGCGGCTCGGGCGGGTGCGCACCACGCGCTGGGGGCCGCGCACGGTGGACGTGGACATACTCCTGATTGACACCCTTCAGATCTCCAGGCCGGAGCTGACGGTGCCCCACCCGCGCATGCGAGAGCGACAGTTCGTACTCGTGCCGCTAGCCGAGATCGCTCCCGACGTGGAGTTGCCAGACGGCGTGCCGATACGCGACCTGGCAGAGGGCGAGAGCCAGTCCGTGCGCAGGTTGGGGAAGTTGGCGGACGTGGTGTCGCACGAGCCGGAAAGCGGGGAGGCTGACGGGTAGCATGTTCGGCGCGGCTCAGGCGCGACTGAAATCCGAGGTCTTCAGCGAGCTGGCGACGATGGTGGGCGCCGGCGTCAGCATCGGGGAATCCCTGAGCGCAGTTGCGGAGGACATGGAGCACGGGCAGATGGCGAGCGTGCTGAGCGAGATGGGGATGCAGGTTTCCTCCGGCTCCAGCCTCACCGACGCGATGCGCCGCCATCCGAAGCTCTTTCGCCCCGTGACCGTCTCGATGATTGAGGTGGGGGAAGAGGGCGGCCGCCTGGAGAACGCTCTGAAGAGCGCTGCCGACTACCATGAGCGGGACTTCGAGCTACGCCACCTGCTCACCCGCGAGACCGCCTATCCCATCATCCTGTTCGCTGTCATCATCTTCATCTGGCCCGTTGCGAACTTCATCAGAATCTGGCTCACGGACAGCTTCTTCCCTGCGCTTCTCGGACTGCTGCTGACGCTGCTGCTCATGTTCGTCTTCATCGTCATCCCGCTCGGCGGGTTGGTTCTCGCCCTGCGGGCCTACTCGCGGACCGAGCAGGGACGCGGCGCTCTTGAGAGGCTGGAGCTGAAGATACCGATCATCGGCAATGTGATCTCCAAGCTGTCCCTGGCGAGGTTCTGCCGGGCGCTGGCCTCGCTCTACTCCTCCGGCGTGTTTATGGGCAACTCGCTGCGGCTGGCGGCTGAGGCCTGCGGCAACCGGGCCATCGAGACCGAACTAGCCGCCGGCGTCGCCGAAGTTGAGGGCGGCGGCAAGCTCTCCGAGGCGTTGGAGGCGTCCCCGCTGATCCCCAGGATGGTCGTGCGCATGTTGCGCACGGGGGAGGACACGGGCGAGGTTGACCAGATGGCGCATCGGGTTGCGGACCATTTCGAGGAGGAGGCTCAGACCGCCATCAAGCAGATGGCTGTCAGCGTCACGCCCCTTGCGGTCCTCATCGCCGGCGTCATCGTCTTGCTCATGGCGATCAGCTTCTATACAGGCGCCTATCCGGGGCTGCTTGACTTGAAGTAGCCGGACCGCTGGCGGTGACCTGGCATGGCCCGAGAGACCTTCGATCCCTATCGTATGCTGGGGCTGCCCGTTGGCGCCGACAAGAAAGAGATTCGCAGGCGCTACCGGCAGCTTGCGCGTAAGCTGCACCCCGACGTGCGGCGCGAGTCCGAGAAGGCCCACGACCAGTTCATCGAACTCCGGCGCGCCTACGAGATGTTGATGGACGACGACATGCGCCAGCGCCTGGAGGAGCAGGCCTTGAGCGCGGCGGTCGAAGACCTGACCGTGGTAGATGACTTCGAGGCGGAGTTGGAGCGGGCTGAGGACCTGACGGAGCGCGGCTACTACGCGGAAGCGAAGGGCCTCTGTGCCGACCTGCTGCGTGCGCGGCCAGCGGAACCTCGGGTCTTCGACCTGCTGGCGGGCATCTACGATATTGAGGGTAACGATCTGCTCCAGAAACGCATGGAGCAGGAGGCCGAGCGACTGCGCCGAGGTCGGGCGGAGCGCGTGGCCCAACGCATGGGCGCCTACCGCGACCTCTGGCAACCGGAGCCGATTCAGAAGCGCCCGGTGGTGCTGATGGTCGGTGCGTTGGCGGTGGCAGGTTGCGTGCTCGCAGTGCGGTTAGGCTCTGCTGAGCCGGTCATCTCGGAGTTCTCGCTGACCGAGATAGCGGCGGGCATCGCGGCGGCGTTGATCGGGTCTTTTTGCGCAGTTGCGGGAGGGTTGCTGGGCTCCTTCGACGAAGAGGTCGGGGTGATGGTGTCTGAGGGGAGCCAGGTGACCGCGCCGATGTGGCTCTATCTCATGGCCGCCGGCGTGGTCTCGGTAGGCCTGGCGCTCATCTTCTACCTGATCTTCACGCTGCTTGAGAGCGGCTTCTCGCGGGATGTGCTGGGGTTCTTCGCGGGCGTGATCGCGCTGACGTTCCTCATGGCCTGGGCGCACGCGGGCGCGTTGGCGCTGGTGCTGCTCTTCGGCGGGAACCTGATGTTCCTTTCGGCTCTGATTGGCTGGGCGCTCGGCTCCCCGCTGCGCCCGGGGCAGTGGTGGCAGAAGTAAGGTACAGGCACGCAGTATTACCGTTCGTGGCAGGGGCTGCTTGCCGGCCGAAGCCTTGGCGAAGGTAGGCCCCCGCTACAATGGAGGGCGCGTGTCACTGATGGAGATCGTTCGTACCAAGGCCGAAGTTCGCGAAGCTGTCGGCAGGGCGAGGGCGGACGGGAAGATCGTCGGCTTTGTCCCGACGCTCGGCGGGCTGCATGAGGGCCACCTGGCGCTGATTGAGACGTCGGTGCGCGAGTGCGACTTCACGGTCGTGAGCATCTTCGTCAATCCGACGCAGTTCGGCCCTGACGAGGACCTAGACAAGTACCCGCGTGACCTGGAGAGTGACGCAGCGAAGTGTGAGGCCGCTGGCGTTGACCTCATCTTCGCTCCCAGCCCTGAGGAGATGTACGACAAAACGGCCAGCACTACCGTCCATGTCGCGCATCTGACCGAGGGGCTCTGCGGCGCCTTCCGGCCAGGGCACTTCGATGGGGTGACGACTGTCTGCTGCAAGCTGTTCGGCATCGCCGAGCCGGACCGCGCCTACTTTGGGGAGAAGGACTATCAGCAGCTCGTGGTCATCCGGCGCATGGTTCGTGACCTGGACCTGCCGCTTGAGATCGTGGGCGTGCCCACCGTGCGAGAGACCGATGGGCTGGCGATGAGCACCCGCAACCAGTACCTGACCCAGGAGGAACGCCGCGCCGCCCCCAGGCTTTACCGGGCTCTCCAGGCCGGAGCCGAGGCGGCCCGCGCGGGAGCCAGCGGCAATAAGGCCGAGGAGGTCGTGGCGGCGGTGCTGGCAAAGGAGCCGCTGTTCAAGGCGCAGTACATCACCGCAGTTGATCCGGACACGCTCGAGCCGCTGGAGGACCGCGGCGCACCCATGGTCATTGCCGCCGCTGCCTTCCTGGGACGGGCGCGACTGATAGACAACATCAAGGTTGAGTGAGAAGACCATGCTCAGAGTGATGTGCAAGTCAAAGATCCACGGGGCAACAGTCACCGAAACAGCGCTGGAGTACGCCGGTAGCATTACCATCCCGGCGGACCTCATAGCGGCGGCGAACCTGGTGCCCGACGAACGGGTTCAAGTCGTCAACCTCAGTAACGGCAGTCGCATCGAGACCTACGTCATTGAGGGACCGGCCGGCTCGGGTAACATCTGTCTGAACGGGCCGGCCGCGCGCACAGCCTATGTCGGGGACCGCGTGCATATCCTCTCCTTCGCCATGATGGACGAGGAGGAGGCGCGCGCCTCCAAGATGAAGGTCGTGCATGTGGACGAGAGCAACCAACTGACGGGTGAGTGAAGGGGCCATGAGCTTCGGCCTGATGATGGCGAGCCGCAGTGAGGTGAGGCGCGTCGTACGCGAGGCTCTGCGCGAGGACCTCGGCCGCGGCGACCTCACCAGCCTCCTCACCGTGGAGGCGACCGCCCATGCCCGCGGCGAGTTCCTCGCCAAGGCCGAGGGCGTGATGGCCGGCGGTTACGTCGTCGCTGAATGCCTCCGGCAGACCGAGGAGACCGGCGTCGTGAAGGACCTGGTGCAGGAGGGCCGGGAGTTCTGCGTCGGTGAGGTTCTCGGTCGCGTCGAGGGCTCGGCGCGGGGGCTGCTGGCAGCGGAGCGCACGGCCCTCAACTTCCTGCAGAGGCTGTGCGGCGTGGCGACCCTCACGCGGCAGTTCGCGGAGGCCGTTGAGGGCACGGGCGCGAAGATAGTTGACACGCGCAAGACCACGCCGGGCCTGCGGGCGCTGGAGAAGGCGGCGGTGATAGCAGGCGGCGGCCGCAATCATCGCTTTGCGCTTTACGACGGCATCCTGATTAAGGACAATCACATCCGGCTTGCGGGCGGCTTGTCCGTGGCCGTGGCGCGTGCACGTGTAGGGGCGCCGGCGACGCTGAAGGTGGAGGTGGAGACGGCCACGCTTGCTGAGGTTGAGGAGGCGCTAACCGCCGGCGCGGACATCATCATGCTCGACAACATGGACCCGGACGCCATGCGCGAGGCCGTGGGGATGATCGGTGGTCGGGCGCTGGTCGAGGCCTCCGGTGGCGTCAACCTGGAGAACGTGCGGAGTATCGCGGAGACGGGCGTGGACCTCATCTCCGTTGGGCGATTGACACACTCGGCGCCCGCGATAGATATCAGTCTCGAGCTGGAAGCGTTGCAGCAGCCAGCGGTGGTGGATGGGCAATGATGCTCGGAAAGCCTCTGTGCGGAGCATTCCTGGTAGCGGCCACGCTGCTTGCCGCCACCGCCGGCCTCGCGCAGCAGAACGTGGCTCTCAGCCAGCCCTTCACTTGCAGCTCCAACATACTCAGCGGCTGGACGGGCCTGGTGGATGGAGTAAAGGATTCCGACAGCGGCCCCGGGTGCTTCGCGACCTCGAATGACCCAGACTTCCCGAAGTACGTCGTCATTGACCTGCAGATTCCGTACATGATTACCCGCGTGGCCGTATACAGCTCTGCCAACGGTAACACGCGGGAGGTCACCATTGCGCTCTCCGCCGATGGCGACAACTACGAGGTTCTGCGGGACTACATATTCCCCGACGGGAAGGCGATGACGCTCAATCACAACTTCGCCGCCCGGCCCCGCACCGCGCAGTTCGTGCGCATCGGCCTACTCAACAGTTGGGGCAGGGGCCTCGGCGGAGACAACTGCATCTTCCTGCGGGAGGTGGAGGTCTTTGGAGTGCCGACCGGCGGCAGGCCCGTGGTCGTCCCGCCGACCATGCTCCCGGGGGCCCCGCTGATCACCTCGCGCTCGCTGCGCATGTTCAGGAAGTACTGCCTGGAGGCGGAGCGCGACTGCCGCATCATCGTGATGGGCGACTCCTTCGCCGGGAAGGCCGAGGGGCTCTGGCCGCGCCGGCTCCTGAGCAAGCTGGATGCCGAGCGGCCCGCTGCGTCGCAGACCGAGTTGACCGTGTACTCCGCGGAGGGGCTGGGTCCGGGCGATGCCTCGACAATTCTCCTCGACGATGTGGTGCGCGAGGCGCCGGACCTCGTGCTGCTGAGCTTCGGTGCGGACCTGACTGAGTGGGATCAGCGGCAGTTCAGGACTGAGCTAGGGAAGCTGACGCGGGAACTCATGGCGCAGACGGACGGTCTCGTGGTGTTGGTGGCGCCGCCTCCCGTGAAGGAGGACCCGGCGGACCCGGAGAACAAGCTCTTGTCAGTCAGACGGCGGGCGGCCTGGGAGTTGGAACAGATGGCCAGGTTCCACGGCCTGCCGATGCTGCGCACGGAGGCGGCGTTGAGAGCCACCAAGTCGCCGATGGAGGAACTGGTCGGAGCGGACGGGAACCTGCTGGCGGCGGGACACCAGGTGGTCGCGGACCGCCTTTTCGAACTACTGATGCAGCCTTAGATCGCAGCAGAGCGGAGTTGATGCACAGATGCGTCGCCTCGTGGGGGTTTTCGTTGGGTTCTTCCTGTTTTTCCCCGTCGCAATGATCCTCCGATGGCTGGTGGTGGAGCTGGGTCTCTACCAGGAGGTGTCGCTTACTGACGCTCTGCTGGCGATCATCATCATCCTGGCCTGTGTGATCATCTTCGGCCAGCCGCGGCGTACGCTGACCGCCGAGGAGTTGGAGAGGCAGGCGGAGAGGATGGAGCTGGCCTCCCGCCGCCTGGAGCAGGCGCAGAGGAGGCTCCGTTCGAGCAGGCTGAGCACCCCACGCTCAGGAAGCAGGCGCAGCCCGAGCCGCACCAGCGACCGGCGGCGGCGCTAGCTGCGCCCGACGATGTTGAAGCCCGACCTACTGTAAGGTGGCGCCTCAGAGGGTGCGAAGGAAGTCCACGGCCGTCTGTATGTCCGCCACCGGGTTCTCCCCGACTTCGCGCTCGATCGCGAAGTAACCGTCGTACCCCTTGTCGCCTAGCAGGCTCACGAACCGCTCCCACTCAACCCAGCCGGTCCCGAAGGGCACCTCCTCGCGCTGGCCGTCCTCGTGCACGAGCGCGTCCTTGGCGTGAACGTGCACGACATACTCGCCCACCAGTTCGATGCCCTCCACCGGCTGGAACAGCTCAAACCACTTGTCGCGATCGTACTCCTCGCCCAGGTCCTTGGCGAACCTTGCTGGCCACAGAATCAGGTTCGCCGGGTCCCAGTTGATGCGGATGGCCGGGCTGCCGATGGTCTCGATCAGCCGCTTGAGCACATAGGGCGGCTCCGGCCCGGTCTCGATCGCCAGGCAGGCGCCCACCTTCTCGCCGTGTTCTGCGAGCACGCTGCAGTTCCTCACCATGTTCTGCCAACCCGGGTCGGCCTCGTCCTCGGGCATGATACCGATGTGCGATTGCCAGATTCCACAGCCGAGGTCCGCAGCCAGCTCGAGCTGCCTCTTGCCGTCCTCCAGGTGCTCCTCCACGCCCTCCTCGTTAAGATGCACCGCGCCGCCCCAGGCCGAGGTCGCGGAGACCTCCAGCCCCAGGGATTCGAGATAGTTGACCAGGTCCGACCGGGCTTGGGCGTCAAGGTTCTCGGGCGAGAACCGCCCGCCGGCTCCGGTGCTGAGATGGACGCCAGGCACCCCCATCTCGGCGATCTTGGCGAAGCCCTCCTCGGGGGTATTCATGCGCAGACTACTGAGCATTACGGCTATCTTCAGGTCACCCATCACGCGCCTCCATCGGTGTTTGAGTCCGTGCCTTCAGTTTGAGGCTTGCCCTTCGCCATCGCCCTTGATTGTCCTTCATTGAGGGCCGCAGCAGGTGCAAGTCGGCGCTGCGGCGTATCTACCCGCAGGTTGGTGATGATCATGCGACGCTTCCTCTTGGCTTTGAGCTTAGTGCTGGTAGTGACAATGATGATGAACCCTTCCGCGCGCACGGATTCGGCAGATGTGCAGCATCCGGTCTTCGACCCAGGCGTGAACGAGGGGCAGCAGGCCTCGCTGGAGGCGCAGCTTGCACCGCTGCTGGAGATGTCCGACCAGGAGCTTGCGGCGCTCGTGCCGGAGCGCAACGGGTTCCGGTTCTGCGACTGCCCGAACTGCGAGATGGGCACACAGCAGGGCCAGCTCGTCTGGGCGGGGCTGGAGGCGCCGGACAAGGTCAAATGCAAGTTCTGCGGGATGGTCTTCCCGAACGAGCAGTACCCCGAGGACAAGACCATCACCGCCCTCAATCCGCGTGGCGAGACCGTCACGTATCACTATTATGAGAACGAAGACGGGCGGCACTTCTTCAGCGGCCGCGCGCGCTACGACCGCAAGCACTGGCTTGCCAGGAGGGCCTACGAACTCGCGAAGCTGGCGTACATCTCAAAGGCCCCCGCCTACGAGCGCAAGGCCGTCGTGCTTCTGGACGCCTTCGGCAAGAAGTACCCGGGCTGGTGCGTAATGTATGATCTGACCCGAGGCGACAGCAAACCCCTGGACAGCTACCCGGAGAAGCCCCACCCGTACTGGGGAGGCATCTGGAGCCGGTGGCACTACGGCGATGTGCCCACCGACCTCATCCGCGCCTACGACCTCGTGTACTACAGCGACGAGTGGGAGAAGCTCAGTGCCGAGAAAGGTCTGGACGTGCGCAAGCGCCTGGAGGACGAGGTCTTCCGCGCTAGCGTCGAGTTCCTCAAGGGCTACGAGGAACACCTCAGCAATATGTCGCCGACGCTGTACCGCGGCTTTATCATCGCGGGCCGCGTGCTGGCCGAGCCGGACTACGTTCACGACGCCCTCGACCGGTTCAGCCAACTCCTACGCACGCAGTTCCTGTTTGACGGCATGTGGAAGGAGGGGACCATCTCCTACCACCGTCAGACCATCGGCGGCCTGCGTGCCATCATGAGCCTGGCGGAAGGGTACTCGGACCCGGAGGGGTACACCTGGCCGCAGGATGGCAGCCACTTCGAGGACCTCGACCTTGCCGCGGAGTTCCCCTTCGTCCGAAAGGTGATGGCGGCCGACAGCGCGCTGGTCTTCCCGAATAAGCGCATCGTGGCGGTGCATGACGCGTGGGGCCTGAGCAGCTACACGCCTGAGCTTCCGCCGCAGACCACGCTGCTGTCCGCGATGGAGCACTGCTGCCTGCACCGGGGCGAGGGTGACAATCAGATGCAGGCGCGTCTGCACTTTGCCCCCGGCTACGGGCACAAGCACGCGGACGACCTCAGCCTCATCGTCTGGGCCAAGGGCCGCGAGCTGCTCTCTGACCTCGGCTACACGCACACCGCCTACCGGCGCTGGGCTACCAGCACCCCGGCGCACAACACGGTGGTCGTGGACGAGGCCAACCAACAGACCAGCGGGGAGCGCTGCAATCTGCTGCTGTTCGATAGCGGCGCCGGGCCTGTGCAGGCCGTCGAGGCCACAGGCACGGCCTGTTACCCCGACATTACTACCACCTACCGTCGGCAGATCATGCTCGTGGATGTGTCGCCGACGCAGGCATACGTGGTGGACGTATTCCGCGTGGCAGGCGGGAGCCAGCACGACTGGTTCCTGCACGGGTCGGCCGACTACGATCAGACCGCGACGGTCAACCTGGACCTTGAGCCGGTGGAGGGGACACTGCTTGGCCCCGATGCGGCCTTCCGACTGCCCACCAGCGAGGTTGATGGCGGTGACGCCGGCGACCGGAACCTCGCCTACGCCTTCATCCGTGACCTCACGCAGGCGAAGACCGATGGCCGGTGGAGCATTACCTTCCGCTTCGACGAGGCCTCGCCGGTGCAGGTCCGCAGCACGGTGCTCGGCCAGGAGGGCACCACGGTCGTCCTGGGCCGTGCGCCCTCCATCCGCAGGGCGAAGGAGGACGACGCCAGGCTGGAGGACTTCCTGATGCCCATCGTCGTTGCCCGCCGCAGCGGAGAGGGCCTCGCGAGCACCTTCGTGGCCGTGCACGAGCCCTTCGGCGAGCAGCCGTTCATCAGCGAGGCAAGGGCCTTGACGCCGCTTGATGGGGCTGCGCCGGCCGTGGGGGTGGAGGTGATGCGTGAGGGCGAGCGCGACATCATCATCTGCTGCACCGAGGAGGCCGCCGGGGAAACGGTTACCGTCCCCGCCCAGCCGCCCATCGAGTTCACGGGACGCACGGGCTTCGTGCGGCTGCGCGGAGACGAGGTCACGACCGCGTACATGCTGGATGCCACGCACCTGCGCTGTGGAGACTTTGAACTCACGGCGGAACCTGCGCCAGGGGGCAGCATCGTGGGCGTGGTGCGCGAGAAGAACCGTTTCGCCTTCCGGGTGGCAGAGAAGCTGCCCGGGGGGAAGGCCCTGGCCGGACGGACCGTGCTGGTCACTCACCCGGATGGCTCCACCCACGGCTACGTCGCCTCCGGCGTCGACGCCATCGCGGGCGGTTCCCTGATCCTGCTTGACGACGACCCCGGCTTCGCCATCCGCGAGGACGGCAAGACCGAGTTCCTTTACTATCCCCAGGGCGAGCAGGAGGGCAGCAACACCTACCGCGTCCTGACCGTCACCAGCCTTCAGCGCCAGCCCTGACATCGTGGCGGGGCCTGCCCTCAGGGGCGTCCGCGCCGCCGTCGGTACGGAGGGTGTTCAGCCCCGCCGCATCAGTCGAGGAGAGGAAACACGACCCATGTCCCGCCGAACGACCATCTGCTTCCTCGTGATCGTCGCCTCCCTGGCCCCCGCCGCCGCACAGAGCATCACGCCCTTTCAGGTCACCACCGGCGCCTACCGCATGCATATGTTCAACCACGGGAACTTCGCCGTCAACGTCGGCGGCATCTGGATGCCCGGCAATGTCTGCCTGACCATGCGCGCGCCCGAGGGCACGTTCGTGCAGTACAAGTCCGAACATACGCCGGAGTTGGCGGTCGCCGAGCGACGCAAGATTGACGGCGCTGACGTCACCGTAATCAAGGGCTTGCTCACCGAGAGCCTGCGCTTTACGCAGACGGTCAGAGCCGAGGAGCGGCGCGTGCTCATCACCTACGAGGTCGAGGCGCTCAAGGACCTTCAGGACGTGGACATCTACGTGTCCGCCGGTCCGGGGCCGGCGGAGATGATGCAAGGCCTGGAATACCTGCTGGTCACGGCCCAGGGCGAGCAGCGCGGCGCCTACGGCGATGACACGGACGTCTCAGTAACCGGCGTCAAGCGCGTGACCTGGCTGGACCTGGCCCACCGGGACGTCAGTTGGGTCTTTGAGCAGGCGCCACGAACCAAGGTGCGCCTTGGCAGCAAAGCCAACAGCTACGAAGCGCACCTCCTGGCAGATGGCGCCCTCGCGAAGGGTGCCACCGCTAAGGGGGTCTGCGCCGTGCAGGTCGAGTTCCGCGGACAACTCACGGCGGTCAAGCCCTGGGCGGAGGCGAAGGCCGGGCCGGTCAGCTTCGACATCTGCGGTACGAGCGGCTGCCTGCACCACCTGCGCACCGACCGCGGCAACATCATCGAGCACCTCAACCTGAACGAGAACGTGCAGGGCAAGAACACCTATCAGAGCCAGGCCGGCACGAAGACCCCCGGCTGGAGCGGCGTCGGGGAGATGACGCCCGGCCAAGGTGAGGACTACCGCGCCACCGTCTCCGGGAAGGTAGTGAGCGAGTGGGAGGAGAGCGTCGTCTCCCGCGAACTCGCCCAGGGCGCCGAGGTCCAGGTCACCTACCGGCGCGACCCGGCCTCAGAGCCGACCGACCTGCGGTTACTCTTGTACATGGCCCAGCGGCTGGAGGACCGCGGCCAGCAGTTCTTCGTACGTCCGGCCAAGGCCCCTGCCATCGCGGAGGTCGGCGGCATCGCCACCACCTTGGGCATGAAACAGCGCGACGCCGAGGGCGGCCTTGGGCCGTACACCGAGATAGGCGAGTTCGGCGCCGGCGATGAGATCGTCATCCCCATGCTGCATCGCGGCGAGGTCTTCACCGTCACCTGTGACCAGCCCTCGGTTCTATCCGCCTTCCGCTTCGAGGTCTACTTCCGCGGCCTCTGGCTGGACTTCACCGATGACGATCTCTCCGAGATCAAGCTGACCATGAAGCTGGAGCGCATCCCGCAGCGCAACGGACCCGACTGGTTTGCGCCGGTCAGCCGCGTCACGGGCGCCTTTGCCCTCAACTGGGGCGGAATGCCGGTGCTGGATAGGGTGATGTTCTACGAGGGCGAGCTTCCGTCCAACCGTGACCCGTTCGAGGGCGAGGTCGTCTCGAAGTGGGCTGGCTCGGTTAGGAAGACCGAGGATGGCCTCCACGCCCAGTGGCAGCGCGACGGGACCGAGGAGCCGACCGGCCTGCTGATAGACTTGCCGGCTGAGCTGGCGGGTCGGCCGCTTGCCATCCTCTCGCCGGATGGGAGCATGAAGGAGCCGCTGCCCCAGCCGCGCCGCGTGGGCGCTGACCTGCAGAGCGAGACCGTCGAAGGGGGCAGCACCTTGGTCGTCAGCCGCGACGCCGGGGCGGAACTGTGTCTGAAGCCGCTGTTCGACTGCACCATGCACCTCGGCCGCAAGCGGGCTGGCGATGGCGCGCGGCTCGTGCTGGAGGCAGCCGAGGGGACAAAGGCGCTTGCCCTCGATGTGACGATGGCGCGCAGGCCGGGGCCTCCGCCGCCGATGAAGTTCGACGCACCCGACCCGCGCGCGACGGGAAGCGGCCTCCGGGTGGAGCGCGACGGCGAGGACGTGGTCGTCACCAGCCCGTGGTGGCAGGTGCGTCAGAGCGCCAGCGCGGGTGGCTTCCCCTCGGAGATCATCTTCTTCTACGGAAGCGGACGCAACATCCTCACGCAGCCGATACACGCTAGGCTCGCCAGGGAGAAGGCCGCTGCCCTTTCGGGCATCGCGCCCGCCCGCCTGGCGGTAACGGAGGACATGCCCGAGCGTGTGACCGTCACCGTCACGGGCGCACTTGCAGACAAGGAGCGTGGCCTGCGCATCCCCTACGTCGCGACCTTCGAGTACCGAAGCGGCTACCTGAAGCAGACCTGGGAGTATGACTTCGGCGAGGGGATCGAGGGCGTTACTACGTTGGCGGTTCAGTCCATGGATCTTCGCCCGGAGCTCGACGAGTTCCTGGCCCGGCGGATGACCCGTCGCACCATCCGCGGCAAGGCCGTCTTCCCCGGCCCCCCCGTGTTTCAGGAGCATGAGTACGCACGCTACATGTGCCTCTTCGACCGCGGTGTGGAGGGCATCGAGTTCCTCAGCGGCTCCAGCGTTCCTCAGTGGCGCTCCCAACTTGGCGAGCCCGGACACGCGCGCTACGCCCTCACGGAGGGGGTGGAGGGTGGCGGCAGCATCGTCTGCGAGCCCTGGAGCGACGCCGCGCACCCGATCACCATCTCAGGCAAGAAGACCTTCGAGTGGTACATGGGCCTGGCGAACATCCGCCCTCAGCTTGACCGCCGTTACTTCGTCTGCTCGCTGCAATCGCCCACCGAAGAACTCGTACGCTACGGCGCCTATCATGGCCTGAACGTCATCAACCTCGGCGCAGGCGTTGTGCCCGGAAGTTACACGGCCTCTGACGTCGAGGGCACAAAGCGTATCGTGGCGCTGGCGCACAAGTACGGGATGAAGATATATCCCTTCGACGCCCACGCCCTCCTGAGCAAGAAGGTGGATGCCGTCACCGAGGAGCAGCGTACGCAGTGGGCCACGGAGCGCCTCAATCGCATGGGCGAACGCGAGCCGTGGGTCTACAGCTCTTACGGTGACTACATGTGTGAGGATGCGCAGGGCTGGCGCGAGTACATGAAGCGCGGCTTCGCCGGGATGATCAAGGAGTACGACTACGACGGGCTGTACTACGACTTCGTGCACCCGATCCTGTGTTACAACGATCGCCACCATCCTGACAGCCCGCACCTCTCGAGCGATGGCATCCTGGAGATGTGCGAGTGGACGCACAAGATCGTTGGGCCGGAGGGCATCTTCTCCGGTCACACCGGCTGGGTGCCCACCATCGCCTGCAAGAACTACTGCACGATTGACACGGTCTACGAGGAGATCGGCGACGACCAGGTGCCGTCGCTGGGCCGCTGGCCGGAGCAGGGACAGTTCTGCAACATCCGCCCTAAGCGGCTGGTGCCGTCCTTCCTGTGGAATAGCTGCCTCGGCCCGGGCGAACGTAAGAGCCGTCCCGCGCGGCAGGAGGACGTGAAGGCCTTCGTGGCACGCTGCGCGCTCACCGGCATCTTCCCGCCGCCGCGCACCGCCGAGCTGACCGCCGCAGTGCAGGCGCCTCATAGTGGGCCAGGTGCCCTCACCTGTCCGCCCTTCCTGGCCTTGGTGGACGCGGTGAAGGCCGTGGACCTGAGCGCGATGGAGTTCGCGGACTGGCAGCATCAGACGGCGGTCAGCTCCGGCAACGCCTATCTGCGCGCCGGGGTGTACTTCAACGCGGACCGGGCGCTAGTGATGGTGGCGAACTCGGAGAGCGCCGAGGAGCAAAGCGGCAACGTGAGGATAGACGTGTCGAAGTTCGGCTGGCCGGCGGATAGCGTCCTCGCCCTGGCCTCGCTGCCAAAGGGTGAGGGCCGCAGCATTGAGGCAAGGGAGTTAGCGCAGATCGGACTGCCCCTCACGGTCGGCGGCTATGAGTACGACAGCTTGATGCTCAGCCGACTTCAGGAGCCGGCTACCGCAGGCTTCTGCACGCGCGCGTTCGTCGAGCGCCGCACCGGCGACAGCCTGGAGATAACAACGCGTGGCCCAACCGGGCAACCGGGCAAGGCGGTCATCTACTGCGCGAGGGAGCCGACGGCTGTAACCGTCAACGGTGCGGCAACCGCCATCGAGTCGCCCGAAAGCTGGACAGGCTGGACGCCGATCTCCTTGAGCTTCGGGTACCAGACAGGCCAGCCCGTCACCATCCGGCTCAGTTGGTAGAGCATTGTCTGAGACCGTGGTGGTCCACATTTCGGCAGTGCTATCGTGGCACAGGCGACCGCATCTGTGCAGACCAAGGCTAGTGCGGCTCTTTCCCCTTCATCCCGCTCAGGGGCGGGATGCCGTCGTGATGGAGGGCCGCCCGAAGCCCGCCCGTAGGGCGGGGTGAGGCCGGCCCGCGTCTGCTTGGCAGGTCCGCCTGGAAGCCGTTGTCGGTGCTGGGCGCTAGCAGTCGTACCTCGCCGCGATGGGGATGCGCCGCCCCACGCCGAAGGCCTTGGAGGTCACTTTCAGGCCGGGCGCAGCCTGCCGCCGCTTGTACTCGTTGCGGTTGATGGTGCGCACGACCCACCGCACGGTCTCCGGCTCAAAGCCCTCGGCGATGATCTCGTCCGCTGAGTACTGCTCTTCGACGTAGTAGTGGATTATCTGGTCGAGGATGGGGTAAGGCGGCAGTGTATCCTGGTCGGTCTGGTTGGGCCGGAGCTCAGCCGACGGGGCCTTGTCGAAGACCGCGCGGGGGATGATCTCCGCCTCGCGGTTGATGTGCTCGGCAACCTCGTAGACCATCGTCTTCGGGACATCGGAGATGACGCTCAGGCCGCCGGACATGTCGCCGTAGAGCGTGCAGTAGCCCACCGCCAGCTCGCTCTTGTTGCCGGTGGCGAGCAGCAGGGAGCCGTACTTGTTCGACATCGCCATCAGCAGGTTCCCGCGGATCCTCGCCTGCAAGTTCTCCTCGGCAACCCCGATCCCCTCACCCTCGAGAAGCCCCGCCAACGTGGTCCGGTAGGCCTCGAATACCTCTGAGATGGGCACGACCTCAAAGCGGACGCCCAGGTTCTCGGCGAGCGCCCGAGAGTCCTCAATGCTCCCTGGCGAGGAGAACTGCGAGGGCATGGACATAGCCAGCACGTTCTCGCTCCCCAGCGCGGCCGCGGCCAGGCAGCAGGTCACCGCCGAGTCAATGCCGCCTGAGAGTCCGACCACGGCCTTGGAGAACCCGCACTTGGACATGTAGTCGCGGATGCCAAGCACAAGCGCATCGTGCACCGACTCGATCTCGTCCTGGGGAACGTAGCTTCCCGGCGTGCCGGACGCGTTTGTGTCCACGGTCCGCACATGTTCCTCAAAGGAGGGGAAGTCCGCGATCGGGGCGCCGCGCGCGTCAATGCAGAAGCTTCGGCCGTCGAAGATAAGCTCATCATTCGCGCCGATCTGGTTTGCGTAGACGAAAGGCAGACCATGCCTCCGGGCGTGGGCGCAAATGAGGTCGTAGCGGATGCGTTCCTTGCCTTTATAGAAGGGAGAGGCGGAGATGTTGATGAGCAGCGTGGCGCCCTGTTCCGCCAGGGCCTCGACGGGATCGAAGGAGTAGGGCCTCTGCCGCGGCCACAGTTCCGGTGTGTTCCAGGTATCCTCGCAGATGGAGATGCCCAACACCTCATCCTTGAAGGGGAACGTGCGAACCTCCGGGGCCACGTCGAAGTACCGCGCCTCATCGAAGACATCATAGGTGGGCAGCAGCGACTTGTGCTGAACGAACAGGACCTCGCCTTGATAGAGGAGTATCGCCGAGTTGTAGAGGCCTTTGCCCGTGTCCTTGCCGGTGGGCCAGGGTGCGCCGAAGAGGATGCCGGTCTGCGGGTGGGCGATGGAGGCTCGCGCCAGCTCCTCAACGGCCGCCTGCGCGCGCGCAGCAAACCACGGCCGTTCCAGCAGGTCCCTGGGCGGGTAGCCGACCAGGAAAAGCTCGGGGAACACCACCAGGTCAGGCGCCTGCCCGGCGAGTGCCGACAGGAGGCTGGTGATGCGCGCGGAGTTGCCCTGGATGTCACCGACGATGGGGTTGAACTGCGCGATGGTGACCCTCAACCTAGCGGCTGCCTCCTCGGTTCATGGCGTGGCGTGCGCGGCACGGGAACCTGCGATGACAACATGGCACTGCCCGCTTTCACAGCACTGCCAGGTACTGCTCCAACTCCCAGCTCGTGACCTGGCAGCGGTAGTGGTCCCACTCGATGCGCTTGTTCTCCAGCAGTTTCTGGAAGAGTTCGTCCCCCAGCGCCTTGCGCACGACCTCGCTGCCCTCGGCCACCGTGATGGCCTCATTGAGGTCGCCGGGCAAGGTGTCTATGCCCAGCTCCGCGCGACGCTCCGGGCCCATCGCGTAACAGTTCTCCTCCACCGGGTCCCGCAGCTCGTAGCCCTTCTCAATGCCCTCCAGGCCGGCCGCCAACATTACGGCGAAGGCCAGGTAGGGGTTCGCCGCGGGGTCGGGTGCGCGGTACTCCAGCCGCGTGGCGTTCTGCTCGCCCGGCGAGTACCCGGGCACGCGCACCAGGTCGGAGCGGTTGCGTAGGGCCCACGATACGTAGACCGGCGCCTCGTAGCCCGGCACCAGGCGCTTGTAGGAGTTGACCCACTGATTTGTCACCAGCGTTATCTCCCGCGCGTGCGTGAGCAGCCCAGCCAGAAACTGCTTGCCGGTCTCTGAGAGCCCATGCTCGTCCTCACGGTCATAGAACGCGTTCTGCTCGCCCCTGAATAGAGACTGGTGCACGTGCATGCCGCTGCCGTTCTCGCTTGCGAGCGGCTTGGGCATGAAGGTCGCGTGGGCGTCGTAGTGCAGCGCGACCTCCTTAACCACCAGCCGATAGGTCATGGCGTTGTCGGCCATGGTCAGGGCGTCGGTGTAGTCCAGGTCAATCTCGTGCTGGCTGGGCGCGACCTCGTGGTGACTGTAGTCCACCTTGATGCCCATCTGCTGCAGCACCATCACGGTGTCGCGGCGCAGGTCGGAGGCGACGTCGAGAGGAGTGAGGTCGAAGTACCCGCCCTCGTCGAGCGTCTCCGGCACCCCATCGGCGCGGCGGAAATAGAAGTACTCCAACTCCGGCCCCACGTAGTAGATGAAGCCCATCTCCTCAGCGCGCTGGAGGTTGCGCTTGAGGACATAGCGAGGATCAAACTCGTAGGGCCTGCCGTCGGGGTGCTGAATGTTGCAGAACATGCGCGCCACGGGCGCCTTCTCCCCCCGCCAGGGCACGATCGTGAACGTGGTCGGATCAGGCATCGCGATCATATCGCTCTCGTCTATGCGCGCGAAGCCCTGGATGGAGGAGCCATCGAAGCCCCGCCCGTTCTCCAGTGCATCCTCGAGGTTCTGCGCAGTGATCGCGAAGCTCTTGAGGAAGCCCAGCACGTCAGTGAACCAGAGACGCACGAACTGGACATTGTGTTCGCGCGCCTCGTGTAGCGCAGCCTCCGTCGCGCGTTCGCGGTTGCTCTCTCGCTCTGCCAGTGTGCAGCCATGATTGCTCTGGTTCATATTCCCTGGATTGGCCTCCCTTGTGGGTCAACGGGTTTCGCTGTCACCTTCAGAACCGCGGTCAGGCGCTGCCGTCCGCGGTAGTAGACGAGTTCGACCTGAGAGCCGATAGCCGCATCGGCGACCTTCCGCGTCAGGTCGCTCTCAGAAGTGATCTCCTCTTGGTCCCATGACACTATCACGTCGCCTGCCCGCAGGCCTGCCTCGTACGCTGGCTGGTTGCGATAGATGGCGCGCACGAGAACGCCGCTGGTTACCGCCAGGTCAAAGCGCTGCGCCAAGCGCTTGTTGACCTCGCGCGGGACAATGCCTATCCACCCGCGCGTGACATGTCCCTCTTCGATAAGCTGTTTCGCTATCGGCTGGGCGATGTTGCTGGGGATTGCGAAGCCGATGCCCTCCGAGCCGCCGCTCTGGCTGGCGATAGCGGTGTTGATACCCACCAGCTCAGCGCGCAGGTTGACCAGGGGGCCGCCGCTGTTGCCGGGATTGATGGCGGCGTCGGTCTGAATGAAGTCCTCGTAACCGGTGATGCCGATGTCGCTGCGGCCCTTTGCGCTCACGATACCGGCGGTCACGGTCTGCGCCAGGCCGAGCGACGAGCCGATGCTGACTACCCACTCACCCACCTGCAGTCGGCTCGCGTCGCCCCAGCGCACGTACGGCAGGCTCCCTCCCTCTATCTTCACCACGGCCAGGTCGGTGGCGGGGTCCGCCCCCAGCAGCTTCCCCTCAAACTCGCGGTCATCGGCCAGCGTCACCTGTATCTTCGTTGCCCCTGCGACCACGTGGTTGTTCGTGACGACGTGGCCCTCCGCTGAGACGAGCACGCCTGAGCCCAGGCTGTGCACCTCACGGTCCGGCCCGCGCATCATGCCCGGGAAGTCGCGACCGAAGAACTCGCGCAGCATCGGCGCCAGCGGACTCGTGTAGCCCGCCACCACCGTCGTGGTGCTGATGTTGACGACGGCCGGGCCGACCACGCGCGCCACGGCCGCGAAAGCCGTGCTGAGGTCCGCGGCCGCGGCCAACGCCTGCTGCTCCTTCGGCGTGAAGCCCTCTTGAGCAACCGCCGGGCAGCTCAGCCCGGCGGACACAACAAGCACCAGCAGTAGCTCAACTCTGCCCAACTTCCGCAAGCTCGCCCACATTCTCGATTACCTTCTCCTCCTACCGTGATAGTTTCGCGTGCAGGGAGGTCTCCACCTTGTCGGGGGTAAAGACTCAGCACGACCTCAGCCGACGCAGTAATCGCAAGGCTAGCTTACACGATGATGGCAGGAAGTGCAACGGCATCGGAGGCAACACACATCATGCAAAGACCGCTTGGCATAAGCACCTCAATGCTCAACACCGACTTCCAACCCAGCCTGCTGGCGGAGGTAGCTGCGCGGGGCATCTCCCACCTGGAACTGAACACGCCCGTCAACAGTCCCTTCTTCGAGAACGACGAGGCCGTGCAAGGTGTGATCGAAAGCGCGGGCGAGCACGGCCTGACCTTCTGGTCAGTCCACGCGCCCTTCGGCGGAGAGGTTGACCTCAGCCAGCCCGAAGAGCTGGCGCGAAGGCATTCAGTTCAGTGCATTCTCAGGTCCGTCGAGATCGCGCGCATGATCGGCGCCGGGCTGGTAGTGATCCACGCGGGCCTGACTACCGGCGACGAAGCGGAGCAGGAGCAGCGCCGACGGCAGGCTATCCGCAGCATCAACGAGCTGGTGAAGCGCAGCTCGCAGGCGGGCGTCGAGATCGCCGTTGAGTACCTCCCTACCAACAAGGAGCGCATCTGCAACACGAGTAAGGATTGCAACGAACTGCTGGCGCTCGTGGACGGTGAGCCCGGCATCTGCATGGATACCAACCACGCCAACCTGGGCGAGCCGCTCTCCGAGGCCGTCACGGCGCTCGCCGAGAGGATCGTCACCCTGCACGTCTCCGACAACGACGGGGTCGAGGAAAGGCACATCATGCCCGGCGAGGGCACGATTGACTGGACGGAGTTCGTGGGCCTGCTCGATCAGATAGGCTACCGGGGCCCGTACATCTACGAGGCCTCGAAATCATCAGAGGACATCGCCGAGCGCCTGGATATGACCGTCAGCAGCGCGCGTGAGTACCTCGGCTGGGAGCCGAGGTAGGTGAGCCGGCTTCGTGGCCGCGGTCGTGCGGCTGCTCCCGTAGTGCAGCTTTGCGGCGTGCGATAGAGATGCGGCAAGTGGCGGACGTACGCCGTTTCTGCCGGCGTCCCGCCTCTGGGCGGGATCACCTGCCGGACCTTCGGGCAGACGAGGGCCTCGCTTTCCAGGAATGCAGACGGTGCCGCAGACGATCCCGCCCATCCGCGCCCATTGGGCGGGACAGGTCGGGCGGGACGTCTGGAGGGGCCGCCCGAGGGCGCTTCTGCTGGTGCAGAAGCGCACGAGGCCGGCCCGCCCACAACCACTGCACCTTGGTGTGCCCAACGGTAGCGTCGGACTTGCCACCTAGTGGCAGACGCGGGCCGGCCTCAGACGCCTTGGCCTTCCCGCCCGTCGGGCGGGAGGGGACTTCGGCGTCTTCGGGCGGCCCTCCGTGACGGCGCAGTCCCGGCCCTGAGCGGGAGCGCGGTGGCCGGCAGTCGTTCCTCTGAACCCGGCCGTATTTGTCGAACGTGAGGAGGGCGTCTGCCCGCACACTAAGCACACACTTCGCAGTCGCACGCTGCCTGGCGATGCTCACAGTTCGAACGCGAGTTGGCGGGGGGCTGCGGGGGTGGGATAGAAGTGGCCGTTGAGCGTGACGAAGTTGCGTGCCCGTTCGGTGAGCACGCCCAGCATTGCCAGGTGCCGCAGCGAGGTGATCTTTCCCTCCGTGCGGGCGGCTACGATACGCTCTGCGGAGGTGGGGCCGATGCCGGGCACACGGATGAGTTCCCAGCGCTCGGCGCGGTTGATCTCGACGGGGAAGAAGTCGGGCCTGGCGAGCGCGGCGGCCAGCTTCGGGTCCTGGTCGAGCGGGAGCATATCGTTGTCATCGAAGACAAGTTCACCGGGTTCAAAGCCGTAGGAACGCAGAAGAAACTCCGCTTGATAGAGGCGGTGTTCGCGGGCAGGTGGGGTGGCCGGGTGGTTCTCCAGGGGCGTATCCGGCACGGGTTGGAAGCGGCTGAAGTAGACGCGGCTGAGCGCGAGTTCGGCTTCCAGCCTGGCGGTGGCGGCGACGAGTTCCCGATCGGTCTCCTCGGCGCCCCCGACCACGAACTGCGTGGTGAGGCCCGCGCGCACCTGGCCCGGCTCGATGGCTTGCCGCACCCTTCTTAGTGTGCCGAGGAGCCCCCTGCGGAAGTTCTTACCCGGGCAGATGGTCTGCAATTGTGTGGAGCTGGGGGCCTCCAGGTTGACTGACAGCCTATCGGCAAGCCCGGCGGCGCGCGCGATGGCGGCATCCGAGGTCCCGGGCAGAATCTTCAGGTGCACGTAGTCGCGGAAGTGGTACTGATGGCGCAGGATCTCGACGGCCTCAATCATCCGGGCCATGGTGGAGTCGGAGTCGCCGACGATCCCCGAACTCAGGAAGAGGCCTTTGATGAGACCTGCCTCGGCCAACTCGACGGTCAGGCGGGCGAGTTCCTGGGGTTGGAAGCTGGCGCGGGGGATGTTGCGCGAACAGCGCGTCGCGCAGTAGAGGCAGTCGTTCTTGCAGGCGTTGGAGAGCAACACCTTCAGCAGCGGCACACGCCGGCCGTCGGCGCTGAGGGCCTCGTAGATGCCGCCCGGCCTGCCGGAGAGGGCGTCCTGTGCTGCGATGGTGGACGGAGCGCTAACATCGAACCGAGCGCTCGCGCCCAGTAGTCTGAGCTTTTCTTCGTTTTCCACTGCCGCCACCTGTTACTCAGGTGATTCGCTGTCTCGGACCAGAATCCCTCCGCATTTCTCGCAGATAGTCGCGTCCTCGAATACGGTCTGCCGATGGCCACAGAACCCGCAGGTTTGCAGCACCGGCTGCCGCATGAGCGCCGCCTCTTTGGTATTGCTCTGCCGCTGGCGCGGCCGTCGCCCCCGGCGTCGCGGCCGTTCGCGTTCCGGCAGTCCTATCGCCAGTCTCGGTTGGCGGCCGTCATCGGAGGGCATGGTCTGAAGTTGAAGCCCACGGCATCGCCGCGGGCTTCCGGCCTGTCGCGCGCTTGGCCTCATCCGGCTTGCGCCTATTGTACGCGGGTGAACCCGTTCACCCCAGTCGCAATTGTATGCCTGCCTCAGCAAGACTGTCAAGCAACTCCTGACAACGTATCTGTCGCGCGAATCCCGCCGCCATCGGAGATTATGTCTCCAGGTCATCCGGCGCCTCAACGACGCAGGAGAGGTGGCGCTCAGCAGCGAACCGACTGCCACACGCTCACTCTGCCAGGTACACCTCGTATTCCGTCCGGCGGCCCTGGGGAGCGGAGCGCCATGCGCAACCTCTTTCCACTGTCAATATCGTCGCGGCGAGTGTGCAATCGGCCCTTGCCCAGCCGGCCGCGCCCTTCCGCCAGTTCATCGAGGCCGAGGGTGGACTTCGCTACGGTCCGCAAGCTGTCCACGTACTATCTATGCCGCGATAGACACCGACCGGATTCCGGTCGAGCCGGAGGCGGTGGGGAAGCCCTATCGGGCGCGCTTCGTCTGCCGTGCCGAGGGACCTGTGAGCGGGGGGTGGGTCGCGGAGGGACCGTATTCCCTGGAGCGTGAGCAGACGCAGCGAGTGGCCGTCCGAGGTCATATGGAGGGGCCGGGCTTCAGCTCGGCCCCTGACGTTTGCCTTCCCTTCTCAGAACCCGTAGAACTTCAGATAAGGGCTGTTGATCGCCCACGAGATGCCGAGGTCCTGATAGAAGGCCTCCAGCGCCTCCTGTCCCGCCTCCATGGCCTCTTTCTGCGTCTCATCTCCGGCCCGCACCGCCGCCCTCGCCAGCCGGTAGTCGCGGTGCACCCGCGCGTAGTCAATCGCGGTCTGCAGGAAGTCAATGCGCGCCAGGATCGCCTCATCCGCAGCCGCCTTCTCGCGCGCAGCATCGAGGTGGCCCTGCAACTCGGCCAGGAACTCATCGGTGTAGTAACCGGCGAGGAGCTCGGTTGACTTCTTGCGTCCGAAGTATTCGCTGCTCTCGTAGACCTGGTCGGTCAGCCGCTCCAGGGCGTCGAAGTACTGCCGGACCTCCCCCGCCGCTGGCCCCCAGCCCGCCTGGCAGTAGTCATCTATGATGGCGTCGGGATCGGCGTCAGGGTCCCACAGCATCTCGGCCAGCACGTAGTAGGTCAGGCCCTTGAGCGCCCAGTGCTGGTAGCAGCAGTCGAAGTCGGTCACGGTCAGCCCGCTGTCCACGAGCATAGCCAGGTCGGTCCCCAGGCGCTTTGCGAAGTTCACCGGGAAGCTCATGCCGCCGCCGAGCAGGTTCGGCCGCCAGAAGGTCCGGCTGGCCTTCTCGGCCCAACCGTTCCAGCGCTGCATGTCGGCGTCATGCGACTCGCGGTTGAGGTAGTTCAGGCCGACGAAGCCGATGATGACGTTCGGCTCCAGCTCAGCCGCCACCGGCACCGTGCGATAGGCGCTGTAGGCGTACGCGCCCAGGTAGCGGCCCGGGCACTCCTGCGCCACGAGGCGCGCGATCGCCGAGTAGAACTTGACGTAGCGGTCGCTCAGCGACACATGCTGCTTATGCCCGGTCTCCGGCCACCAGTACTCGATTATCTCCCCGTCGGGGGCATCCCAGGCCTCGCAGTTCGGGCAGGTGCAGAAGGTCAGCGGGCCGCCGTCGTTAGGGCTGATGGAGGCGCAGTCCAGGTCGGGGTTTGCCTTGAGCTGCTCGATCTTGTCGCGCGCTATCTGCTCGATGAGCCCCTGGTTCGAGACGCATAGCCGCGCCCGGCCTGGACTCTTGCTCTGGTCGCGCGTGCCATCGGGCTGGAGCGCGAACCAGTCCGGGTGCTCGGCGCCGAACCTCTCCCAGTACTTTCCGTAAGCGTGGCCGTAGCTGCCCCGGAAGGAGCCACCGATGCGGTGACGAGCGAACCAGGGCTTGCCTTCGTTGTGCACGGCGTCGAACTGCTCCTTCGTGAAGCCGAGCTTGTCGAGGCCGCGCTGCACGCGCTCGTTCCACTGGATGTTGCGGATCTTGCGCTGGAGCAGCGGCGGCGTGTAGCTGATATTCAGGTCCGCCGGGACGGTCACGGTCTTGTGCTTGGGAATCACTGTGCCCAGCTCGCCCGGCCACAGCCAGCGCACACCGAGGACCTCCTCCAGGAACGTATAGGCAGCCCAGAGCGTGCCGCGCAGCTCGGTGCCGCCGGGCTTGGCGTCATCGCCGATGATGACGAGGTTATCGCCCTGGACCTTGACGACGATCTGCTCCAGGTCGAAGTCGTCGGAGTTGAGCCCCAGCCCCGCGGTCAGGCTGCTGTCGCCGACAAGGACGCAGAAGCCTTCGGGAACTTTGCCCTCGGCGACGATGGGGATTTGCGCGCCGGACATCTCGCGCAGGTGGAACTGAAGCGCCACCGCCGCTTCCTTGGCTGAGGCCGTCGGCTCAGCCGCGAGCACAATGGCGCAGGTGGGCTGCCCGTCCTGCACGAGCGTCAGGTCGGCGAGGGCGCAGCCAGCGGAGAGCATAGCGATGAGGAACACCATCATACCGAACTTCATTTGTGGCGACCTCCGGGAGTTCCGGTGTGATTGCGTCGGGCGCTGGTCAAGTCCGCAGCGGGCATTGCACCCATTCATTCGCCCTGCCTTTCCAGGTATTGCACGCCCGGCAGGTCGGCGAAGTCAGCGTCGCTGGTCACTAACAGGGCGTCATGGTGCCTCGCGGTGGCGTAGACGACGGCGTCCGCCGTGGCGAGGCCGTGCTCCAGGCTCAGGTCGGCCGCCTCAAGGGCCAGTTGGTCGTCGAGAGGCACAAGGCGCGCCGACTTGAGGCGGGCCGCTGCTTCTAATGCGACCTGCTCGGAGATCTCGCGGCACAGGAGCTTGTATACCTCGTAGAGCACGATGCTTGGGACCAGCAGATCCGGGGCACTGACGTACTCCGCGTAGGCATCCGCGAGGGGCCCGTCGGTCAGATGTTCGATCCAGCCAGAGGAGTCGACCAGGGTCAAAGCCGATCCACCTTCTCGCGCAGCCCCTCGGTGTTAGCGCCACGGGCTATGCCGCGGAGTTCATTCAACTCGCGCACCGGCACCAGCGAGATGATGCCGCCCTTCTCTATCACCATCAGCTTCTGGCCGGGCTTGAGGCCCATGCGCTCCCGCACCCTCTTCGGGATGACGACCTGATACTTGCTGGAGACGGTAACCTCATCCATTCGATCCACGCTCCGTAAGACGGTATCTCTAACGATACGCATCCTATCTTGCGGAGATGTGGCTGTCAACATGCTCTCCGGGCATGTGCTCGCGTGGCGCCTCCTTGCGGATTGCGGCAGGAGGCCGCCTCCCTGCGCGGCTTCATCGAGGATCCGACAGTCCGCACGGGGGAACTCACTTGGCCTCTTGCAGTTGCCTGATCCCGCGCTTGATGAGCCCGCGGGCGAGGGTCTGGTAGGGCGTATCCAGCTTCTCGGCCAATACCTTCAGCTCCTCGATGACGCTCGGCTCGATGCGCAGCGTTACCCGCTTTTTCTTCTCGGGCTTGATGTCCCAGATGATGTCGTCAGCGGGCCCGTCGTCGTAATCCTCGATGCGGTGGGTGTCCCAGAACTCCAGTTCTTCCTCTTCGCTCTTGAAGTCCGGTATGTACTTTCTTGGCATGGTCACCTCCTACTTTCTTTGGTACGCCGTGACAACCATAGCTGTGTCTCCCCTGGTGCCGAAGACGACGGTCAGCAAGCGCCCGGCGTGCGTCCGACCGTGGACGTAGTACCGCTGCTGACCACGTACCTTTCGCCCGCGACGTATCCGGGGAGTGCTGGCCATCACCTCCTCAACCTCCTGCCACTCGACGTTGTGCTTCTCCAGCATGTGCTCGCGGGCGCGGGCGCTTGCCGTCCAGCGCCGTATGTTCATACTCAGTCTCCTGTGCGTCAGTATAGCCGTGTCGTGACGCCGTGTCAATACCCAAGCGCGTTCGAGCAGCGCTGCCGGGAGGCGCTCGGCTCAGTAGTCCCTCAGCTTTTCGAACTCGTCGAGCATCGCCATGAAGTTGTCGTACTTGGTCCCCCACGCAATGCTGTGAGAGGAGCCAAGCAGGAAGCCGCCGCCGGGCTTGGCCTTCTCCATCGCCCGCCGCACGTCTGCGCGCACGTCATCCGGCGTGCCAGCAACGAGGTTGGCCACGTTGACGCCGCCCCAGACGGCCATCTGATTGCCGGCCATATCCTTGATCACCCATGGGTCCATCCCTGCCTCAGGATGCATTGACTGATAGCAATCAATGCCGGCTCCGACCAACTGATCGAGGATCGGCTTGTTGTCGCCGCAACTGTGCTGGAAGAAGTCCAGCCCTAGCTCATGAGCGCTCGCGACGTTAAACTCGACCGCGGGCAGAAAGAGCCTGCGGAAGTCCGCAGGAGAGACGAAAGTGCCCGTCGTGTGCCCGAAGTCGTTCTCATTCATAACTCCGTGGAAGCCGCGGTTGTGCCAAAGCTCTTGCGCTTTGCGGGCGCGCGCAATGCCGGCTTGCACCGCTCGCTCGACGATCTCCGGGTGCATCGCGACCTCGACCAGGCCGCGCTCGTAGCCGCCCAGCAGCACCTGCTCCTGTGCCATGGGGTAGCGGCCGATGATGTATTTGTCCTTGGGAAGCTTGGGTAGCACTGCGTCGAAGACCTCGTAGGTGCTCTCATCCTCGGGCCCGACCTCGGGGTCAAGGTTGAAGTCCTCAAGTTTGTACTCGCGATCCCACATGTGAGGGTCCTCGACCACGTGAATCTCGTTAGTTATCTCCGAGAGCTTGTAGACACGATCCGCACTGTCGCGCCATACGCCCTCGGCTATCTTCTCTGGTGGGTTGGGATCGTAGTCTTTCGGCGGTACCATGGCGATCTTGGACAGGTACACGACGTCGAGGATGTCGAGCTTCTGGTAGAGCTCCGGGATATCCTGAATAAGGCTAGCGACCACCTCGTCCCGGCGGCCCTCCCAGAGGGCGACGCGCGTGCCAGCCTTATCGCGGATGAAAGTCTTGTGGCCGATGATCCGCGAGACCGTATCACAGTCAATGGCGTAGTTGCCAAGCGGAACCTTGTCCGGCTCCTCGAAGTTGAGGGTAGCCTTGACGCGCTCGATAGAGGTCATATCGTTCTCCTGTGGGACATCGGGAATAGGCACAACGCGCGGGATATGATCCCGCGCCTCCGGACCCATGGCGTGCGTGCAGTTCGGAGCGCCTCCAGCCCGGTGGTGTGCGTGCAGTTCGGGGCGCCTCCGGCCCCGTGGCGTGCGTGCGGTTCGGAGCGCCTCCGGCCCCGTGGCGTGCGTGCGGTTCGGAGCGCCTCCGGCCCCATGGCGTGTGTGCGGTTCGGAGCGACGGGATCGCATCCCGTCGGGGGCGGCGCGAGCCGCCCATCGTTTGGCGGCTTCCCGTTTCTCGAAGGGGAGAAGGCCATCTGCCCCCACGGAGAAGTAAGGAGTAATGGCAACCGGGCCGGGGCCGCCGGAGGGCGCGCATAGTAGGACAGGTGCCCCCACCTGTCCATCCTTGGGACAGACGAGGGCGTCTGTCCTACTATAGGTCCGGCAGTGCGACAGGTGCCCCCACCTGTCCAGCGCACACGAGTTGGGTGATGACGACCGGGCCGGAAGCGCGGGCTGTGACCGCAGCGATTCCGGCCCGGCGGATGGTCGTCGGCTACTCCGCGATGGCGCTGACCGTCGGCGGGTAGGCGAAGTCGAAGTAGCGGTCGCTGACCTTGGCCTCCACGTTGTCGCCCGCGTGGACGTAGACGCGGTAGACGAAGTTCAGCGAGGCGCCCCTGGGCATCACGTAGTCCCCACGCTTGGACTGATCCCCGGTGAAATACGAGTACCCCCAGCAGTTGGCTGTGAAGAGCCCGTAGGAGCGCACGTGCCAGGTCGTCGGGTGACGCAGGTTGAAGGGCGAGTCGAAGATGGTCAGACCGCACCTGGTGCCCTCGATCTCGCCGAAGTAGTCAACCCAGGGCGAGGGCTTGCCCCAGTTCTCCGCCTCGTGCAGGCCCCCGTAGGCGTTGATGATGGTGCCGCCGTTTCTCTCATGCAGCGGCGTGTTCATGCGCACTGACAGCGTGCCGGCCTCCTTGGTGTCTCCGATGTGAATGCCGCACTCGGTGGCCGCCAGGGTGATGTCCCAGTCCATCAGCCGCCCGCCCTCGGGCATGTTGTAGACGGTAAGGATGGTGTGGTCCTCCATGAACTTGGTTCCCTTGGGGTCCACCCAATCGTTAATGGCCTTGATGCGGGCGAAGATGGGACCCTGGTTGAGGACCTCGACGCTCTGGTTGCGGATGAAGGAGTGCCCCTCCATCTCGCTCCAGTTATCGTTGCCATTGACCTCGCCCAGCGCCACGTACATGGACTTGTGGTGCGGGTGGTCCGTCTTGGCGTACTCGGTCATCTCAACGCCGTTCGGGCCGTAGACCGGGTACGCGTTCGGGCGGACGAAGTCCGTGGAGAAGTTGTACCGCGTGAAGGTCTCGCCATTGATCTTGAACTCGGCGGACTCGCTCTCGATCAGGTCAACTGTGACCTCGCCCGCGCCAGACGCCTCTTGCGCCTCATCGAGGATGCAGTAGCGCCTGGTCTCGCCGGCGGCAAGTGCGGGGACCACCCAGGCGACGAAGCAGTTGCCGCCCTCGTCCCCGGAGCATTCACCGGGAGCGGCGGTACACTGCATCGGTACGAGGTCGCCGAGGTTGCCGCTCGCGTCCACCTCGCGCAGCGAGTGCCCTTCGTGCTCGGCGGGCACACAGGCGTAGGCGGCATAGACCACCGTGTTCTCGCGGTCGTGATTCCCAGCGTTAACTTCCACGATCGTTCCATCATGGCTCATACGAAGTCTCCTCCTTGGTTGTCAGCAACACGCTCCCCGGGCATCCGGGGTCGGGTTGTCTCTCTTTAGGCACGTCACGCAGTATTCGCGCCGGGTGCGCCTTCTCCTCCTCTTCCCAGTCGAGGGCTTGCATCCGTTCAGCGTCCGGTCGCGCGGTTTGTCGTGCGGCCCCTCCGCTTCACGGCATTGCCTCGAGGCGAGATCATCCGCCGCCGCTCGGGCGCTGAATGCGTACGAGGCTGACCCTCTGCCGCCGCTCGCCGCGTGCTCACTCGACCAGCAGTACGTCCACGCCGTACGGCTTGATCTCCCGTTCGTACGCCTTGCCGGCGACCTGGACGGTCGCTTCGAGGGCCTCGGCCTTGAAGTTCATCAGCAGCACCAGGACCTCGCCGTCCTTTTCGAAGGCAGCCCAGTTGGGCGGCTCCACGCCGGTCACCTCGACCTTGTCGTCACAACGCTGAGACAGCTTGAAGTAGTCCTCGTACTTCGCGATGATCTCGGCCGCTTCGGAGGTCGCGTAGAACGCGCCGCCGTCCATCGAGGCAAGCTGCCAGAACAGGACGCCCTTACAGCCGCTCTCCACGTACTGGCGCAGGACACGGTTGCGCCACGTCTCCATGCGCGGAGCGGGGCGGGCGTCGTCATTGTGCGAGAGATACCACATCTCGCCGCCCATGAAAGGCACGTCGCCGAGGGCCCCGACGGTATCGTAGATGCGCGTGCGGTCGCCGCCGTAACCGGCGATACCGAAGTCCAGGTGCGGGGCCATGAGCGCCCAGTCGACTCCGTAGTGCTCCTTGGTGCGCTGGGACTGATAGCCGGAGTAAACCGAGAACTCGATGGACCGGTCGGCCTTGCTCAGGATCTCCTTGATGCGTCCGGCCATCTCGGCGTTCTGCGCGCAGCGGAAGTCGGTCCACTGCTCGCGGTAGTCCTTCAAGATGGTGTCGGGATCAAGCGGCGCGTCCTCGGGGAGGTTCGCGAACTTGCGGAAGGCCGCCTGGCAGCGGTCGCAGGTGCAGAAGGTGGGTGGGTCCACGACCGGCTGCTCCAGGTCCCAGTTGGCGCCGAAGTACGGCTCGCCGTTGACGGTCTCGAGCAGCCATTCTCCTAGGGCCTCGATGACCTCGTCGCCCTCGGCCAGCATCCAGGTCGGGCAGAAGGTATGACTGATGCGCTTGCCCTGGAAGTCCACGGCCTGAAGCTCCGGGTGCTCCTCGATGAACCCCCTCATGCTGCTGGGCGGGCTCCAGGGGTCCCAGCCGATGCTCAGTATGACCCGGTGTCCGCGCGGCAGCAGGTGCGGCACCACGTTGTTCGCCGCCTTACCGTAGGTCCAGGTGATGCCGGAGGCCCAGCAGTTCTCGGCGTAGGCGCGGCCCACCTCGTCGCTCTTGAAGCGGGAGCTGTAGTAGCATGGGCACAGGCGTGCGCGCTTGGGCCGCACGTTCTTGAGCGGCGGCAGGATCACGACACGGCTGCGTTGCGGCAGCTCGGTCAGCGCGCCGCCGAGCGCCTCGAAGTACGTGTAGACCGGGAACTCCCTTTCGTCCATCTCCTCCGGGGCCTCGAAGAGCAGGCCGCACAGCGGCTTGGCGCTGGGCGAGCCGAGGTTCTCGCACTTGACGTCCAGCTCGATGACGTATTCCTTGCCCTGCTCGACCGGCACCACGTCCTCCTTGTCCACCCAGAGAGCCTGCTGCTTGTTGGCGTTCTGGGGCGTGGAGACGATCTTGCAGCACCTTGAGCCGTCTGGGCCCTCCGGCTTGAGTATCCAGTGACCGCCCCATTCCGGCTCATCGAAGGTCCCCATCTTCAGCAGGTTCTCCTGGCTGTCCTTCTCCCGGAAGACGAGGTTGTCCACCCAGAAGGTTCCGGTGATGCCACGGTTCTGCCACTTGATGATAAGCGGATGCGCACTTACCGCGCCCGGCGGGGGAGTGAGCACCATGGACATATGCCGCCAGTCGCAGGTTCCGCCTGCCCGCAGCGTCGGCATGTACATGAGGGTGGTCCCGGCCTCGTTGCCCCAGCGCATGGAAAGCTCCATGCCCGGGCGCGGGATGCTCTCGTACGCGACGGCGTAGCGGGCCATCTGCGTCTCGCCATCCTGGAAGGTCCCGGTCAGGGTCACCTGAGGATCACCGCCGCTCACCGGCTCGACCGCGATGTACTTGAGCGGGGCCGGCACCTCGACGACCATGCGGTACTTCTCCGAGGGCACCTCCATCGGGGCATGCACGTAGAACCTCATAAGCTGCTGACTGCCGCGAGGGAGATAGAAGGTATCGAGCTTCGGGAAAAGCTGCGGCCTGCGCTCGGCCACGTAGAGGCCGCAGGCGAAGTAAACCTGCTTCGACTTGTCGGGCGTCCAGATACCCCCCTCGTCGGAACGGGCGGGGACCCAGCCCTCCCGAGGGAGTTGCTCGCGCCAGCCCTCCGCGGGCGTCTCGGTCTTGCACTGCCAGACGAGCGCCACGGGTCGGTCACCGACAGCAATGTGCGGGCTGAGGGTCGGCGCCTCACCGGTCGCCGACGCCTCCAGCGCAAGGACGTTGAGGCCGCCGCCGAGTTCGAGGGCGATCGGCTCCGTGCCTACCTCCAGCGGCGTCCCGTTCAGGAAGGCCTTGGCCTCCGCGTCGCGCGCAGCGAGGGACAGTTGGGCGATGGCCGCCCCCACGGCCTGCGGGATCGGCGCTGAACGCAGCAGTACGCGCTTGCCCTGTTGCAGCGCATAGCTGACCTCGGCTTGCCCCGTTTCGAGAGCCCTATCCGGCAACTCCACCTGCAGGCTATGTGGGCGGGCGCCGTGCGCGGCCGCGGACTTGCTCTCTTCGCCGGCCTTGATGACCGCCTGAAACGCGGACAGGTCGTTGGCCGCGCCGGCGATGACAGCTCTGAACTGAAAGCCGCGGTCCTGGCGCTGTAGGCTGACCTCACTGAGGGCGGGGCCGGTCTCCGCGAAGCTGAGAGTGCCGAAGGTCTCAGGCTGATAGAAGGCGCCCTGCAGACCGCACCAGGTTGACAGCTCCTTGACCGCGGTGCGCTCGCGCGCGAAGTTGACGCGCCACGCACCCTCCGGCTGGGCGGCCAGCGCCGCGAACGGGATGGCCATCTCCAGGACGTAGCTCTTCGGTCCACGCTTCGCCACGCACTGCCATGCGCAGTCCCACTCGGCGTCCTGGTTCCTGGCCTCGTAGCTGCCGGTCCCGGAGTTGGCGGCGAAGTGATAGCTGGCTTCGCCGGGCGGCTGGAGGAAGACCTCGATGCAATCGTCGCTGAAGACCTGCGCGTCGCGGCCCTGCTGGTCGGCCTTGACCAGGTGCATCATGTTCAGCTTCGGCTCCAGGAAGGAGTCGAAGGCCTCGACGCCCAGGTAGATGTTGGTCTCATCCCAGCACACACGGACCTGCGTCTGCTCGTTCGGCAGGCCGGGTTCCTGCGCGCTGAGGAAGTGCGAAGCGACGCTTGCCGCCTGCCAGCAGACATCGGAGAGGTCGCCGTCGAGGGTGGGCGCAGCGTCCGTGTGATAGGCGGTCAGCAACGGCTCGGCGAGCGCCAGCGAGGTCGCGCACAACAGAGACAGCGAGGCAATGAAGAGGCGCATCGCATACTCATTCCTTCTGCCGCAGGTTGGTGGGTCACTCGGGTTGCTCGTCGTCGTATTCGTCCCGGCAGGCGCCATCACCTGCCGCTCCTGTCAGCGGCAGGCAGTCCCGCCGAGGCGGGACGCCGACACACTTGCACCTCTTCACTTGACCAGCTCAATGAGGCTCCAGGTGCTTGGGTCGCGTGCGTAGGGGAAGTCCTCAGCCGTGCCCCAGAACCGTCGGCCGCGCTGGATGTCATGCAGCACCAGCGCCAACCCTATCCGCCCGCCCTCCTCCGGCTCATAGCCGTGCAGCGCCTCCGTGCGCAGCGCAAGCTCCAGGGAGTAGCGGTCCGCGCGCAGCTTCGAGGCGACCGCCATGTGTTCGGGGTCAGCGAGAGGCGCGCGCTGCAGCGCGCGGCGGATGGGGACTTGCCGGACGATGGCCTCGCTCCGGTCGCTGCCGCCTCCGGCGGGTAGCACGACAAAGTGATGGCAGAACCGGGTAGCGCGGTGGCTGGTCTGCGTGGCGCGCGTGTCAATGAAGAGATCGAGCGCGTCGCCGGCCGACGGGTTCTGCCGATTGACTACGACCTGGGCCTCCTTGGGCACATCCAGGGCGAGGTAGAGGCCACGGCCGTTCCAGGAGAGGTAGTACTGCGCGAAGTCCGCCTCGCCGGCCAGCTCGCTGAGGGCCGGCAGCCGGTACTCATTGCCCCACGCGCCGAGCTTACCGTCCATGGTCGGCCTGCGCGGGCGATAGCGGCACCGAGCGATGGGCTTGAGAAGCGCGATGGGTGGGAACTCATGTATCATGGCTCTTGTCCTCGTCTCGCGTCTTGGACCATGCGGCGATAGCCTTCGTAGCACCCACGCAGGAATATCCGGAACCCCTCGGTACGCAGCTCGTTTTCGTAGAACCCCCAGATGGCCACCACGTCGTGGCCCCGCGCATGTGTGTAGATGCGAACGCGCGACCGCCTACCGTAGCGCGGCAGTTCCTCGATCTCGTCCCACGTCGGCAGATTGAGCTGGCCTTCGAGCTGCTCCGCGTCAAAGAGCCCTTTCTCGGTGTGAAACTGCAGCCGCAGGTCCCACTGATAGTCCGTGCGCGCCCGCGCCCACCAGTCGCGAGCCTCGCCCACCCTCAGGGTCACGAACTCCCGGTCGGCCCAGTCCACGGTGACGTCATCTCCGGCCTCCGCAGCCATCTCGACGAAGGCGCGCAATGCGCCCGTCTCCCACTGCCGGGGGTAGCCCTGAGGCGTCGTGGGACCGGTGTGCCAGGCCTCGCCGTCGCTCTCCCACGGACGCTCGACCTCCGCTCCCACGGCCTTGACCGCCTCCGCATGTTCCCTGCGGCGTGGTGGCGGAGCCGTGGGTGCCCAACTGAGTTCTCTGCGCTCACTGTGTTCGAGAGCCTCTGCCAGGAAGGGTGCGGTTGCCGAGCGCTTGGACCGTGCGACCCTCTCCGGCGGGCCGCTGGCGACTATGCGCCCGCCCTCCTCGCCGCCACCGGGCCCAAGGTCAATGACGTAGTCAGCCGACTTGATGACATCCAGGTTGTGCTCGATGACCACTACGCTGTTGCCCGCCTCGATGAGCCGCTGCACTACCTCCAGCAGTTGCATCACGTCAGCGCGGTGCAGGCCGGTGGTCGGCTCATCGAGCAGGTAGAGAGTATGCCCGCGAGCGGGCTGGGCGAGCTCGCGGGCCAGCTTGACGCGCTGGGCCTCGCCGCCGGAGAGCATAGGCGCGGCCTGACCCAGCGGCAGGTAACCGAGCCCGACGTCGTCGAGAGTCCGCAGGATATGCTGGATCTTCGGGAAGGCCTCGAAGTGCTGGAGCGCTTCGCCGACCGTCATGTCCAGCACCTGCGAGATGTCCTTGCCACGATACTCGACCTCCAGCGTCTCGCGGTCGTAGCGCCGCCCGCCGCATACCTCGCACTCGACCCAGACATCGGGCAGGAAGTGCATCTCGACGCGCCGCCGGCCCATGCCCTCACACGCCTCGCACCGGCCGCCCCGCCGGTTGAAGCTGAAGCGGCCCGGCGTGTATCCGCGCAGCCGCGCCTCCGGCAGCATTGCGTAGAGCTCGCGGACGAGGTCGAAGAGGCCCGTGTAAGTCGCGGGGCTGGAGCGTGGTGTCTGACCGATCGGCGCCTGGTCAATGTTGATGACGCGGTCGAGCTGCTCGATGCCCTGCACGCGCCGGTGCGGGCCGCCGACGAGCTTCGCCCCATGCAGGGCGTATGCGAGTTCCGGGTAGAGAATCTCGCTGACCAGCGAGCTCTTGCCCGAGCCCGAGGGCCCGGTCACACATGTGAGCACACCGAGCGGCAAGTGCGCGTTGACGTCCTTAAGGTTGTGATGCCGGGCGCCGATGATGCTGATCCAGCCCGGCGCCCACCCGTGGCGGGGTCTTGCAGGCACGGGGCGCCGCCTGCTTGGAACCGGCACGCTCAGCCGCCCGGCGAGCAAGCGGCCTGTGAGCGATCGGCGGTTCCTCTGGACCTGATTGACCGTCCCGACCGCGACCACGCGTCCACCTTCAGGACCGGCGCGGGGGCCGAGGTCAATGAGGTGGTCGGCGGCGCGCAGCGTCTGCTCGTCATGCTCGACGACGATCGCCGTGTTGCCCAGGTCCCGCAGGTTCCGCAATGCCTGCAGCGTGCGCTCGTTGTCGCTCGGATGGACGCCTACTGTTGGCTCATCCAGCACGTAGAGCACACCGGTCAGGCCGGAACCTATCTGCCCGGCGAGGCGTACCCGCTGGCTCTCGCCGCCGGACAGCGAGGGCGCGGACCGGTGCAACGTCAGATACCCGAGGCCGATGTCCACGAGCAGTCTGAGGCGCCGCTTGATCTCCTCCAGCAGATCGCTCGCGAGGCTCTGCTCGCGCTCGGTCAGCTCGAGGTCCTCAAAGAACCCCAACGCCTTGCCCAGGGGCAGAGTGCAAAGCTCGACGATGGTGTGCCCGCGCAGGCGAGCCGCCGCCGGCTCAGGGCGCAAACGCCCGCCGTCACACGCTGGGCAGGGAAGGTCTCTCAGGATGCGGCCCACCCGCTGGCGGAAGCGCGCACTGAGTCGGCTGGCCTCCTCGATGGCTGGGACCAGCCCCAGGAAGCGGGTGCGCAGGCTCTCGTCAACCTCGAACTCGCGGTCACCCGCGCCGTAGAAGACAAGGTCCTGCTGCTCGGGCCGCAAGTCCTCGAAGGGCGTGTCCAGGTCAAAGCCGCTTTGCTCTGCAACCGCCGCCAGCATACGCTCCAGCATTGACCCCTCTTGCAGCGGCCCCCAGGGACTCAGCGCCCCCTCGCGCAGCGATTTCTCCGGGTCGGGCACTAAGGCGCGCGGGTCCGCGCCCCGCCGCGTCCCCAGCCCCTCGCAGACCGGGCACCAGCCCTCCCGATGATTGAAGGAGAAGCTCCGAGGCGTGAGCGGTTCATAGGCCGCGCCGCACTCGTCGCAGGAGAAACGCTGTGAGAACAGGCGCTCCTCGGCATCAGCCTCAAACGGTGCGACGATGAGTTGGCCCTCGCCTAGCGCGAGGGCCGCCTCCACCGCCTCGGCTACGCGGGAGCGAGCCTCGCTGGTCACCTCGACCCGGTCTACCACGATCTCAACCTGGTGCCGGCGTCGGCGGTCCATCTCTCGCTCAAGCGGCAGGCGCACGATCTCCCCATCTATGCGCGCCCGCAGCCAACCCTGCTGATGGTGGCGCGCAAGCAGGTCGGCGTACTCCTCGTTGCCGCGCGGCCGAGCGGGCGCCAGGATGACAACCAACTCACCGCCGAAGTCGGCGATGATCTCTTCCACGATCTGCCGTGGTGTCTTTGCGCCGACCTCGGCGCCGCACTGCGGGCAGTGCGGCGTAGCGATGCGCGCGAACAACACGCGCAGGTAGTCGTAGATAGTCGTCACCGTGCCGACTGTCGAGCGGGGGTTGTGCGAGGGCTGCTTCTGGTCAATGGCGATGGCCGGCGCCAGGCCGGTCACGCGGTCCACCTTGGGCTTCTCCATCTGACTGACGAACTGCCGCGCATACGAGGACAGCGACTCGACGTAGCGCCGCTGGCCCTCCGCATACACCGTGTCCAGCGCCAACGAGCTCTTGCCGGAGCCGCTGACGCCCGAAACCGCCGTCAGCTTGTGCCGGGGTATCTCCACCTCGATGTTCTTGAGGTTGTGCTCGCGCGCGCCGTAGACGTGGATCCCGGGGCCATCCACCCTCGCCCTGACGCGGGGTTTCGCGGGTTGCCTCTCCTCACGCGCCTTACCGCCCAGCACCTCGCGCAACATCTGCCCGGTGAAGGAAGCTGGCTCCTGGGCGACCTGCTCCGGCGTCCCCGCCGCCACGACCTCGCCGCCCTCCGCCCCGCCCTCCGGGCCGAGGTCAATGACCCAGTCAGCGCTCTTGATGATGTCGGGGTGATGCTCGACCACGATGACGGTGTTGCCCTCAGCGACGAAACGCTGAAGCACGTCGAGAAGCTGCTGGATGTCAGCCAGGTGCAGGCCCGTGGTCGGCTCATCGAGGACATACAGGTTGCGCCCGCGACGCGGGCGGCAGAGCTGCTCGGCTAACTTAACGCGTTGCGCCTCACCGCCTGACAGGGTGGGCGCGGGCTGACCCAGCTTCAGGTAGCCCAGCCCCACGTCGCTCATCATCTCCAGCATGGAGCGTATCTTCGGCACATTGCGGAAGTGCTCCAACGCCTGCGTGACCTCCATGCCCAGGACCTCGGCGATGTTCCTTCCCCGGTAGCGAATACCGAGCGTCTCCTCCTCGAAGCGCTGCCCGCCGCACGCCTCGCACTCGACCCAGACGTCGGCCAGGAAGTCAGACTCCAGCTTGACCGCGCCGTGACCCTCGCAGACCGGACAGCGGCCCTCCTTCGTGTTGAAGGAGAACCGGCCCGGCAGGTAGCCACGCCGGCGTGCCTCGGGAAGCTGGGCGTACAGGGCGCGGATGTGATCGAAGACGCCGACATAGGTGGCGGGATTGCTGCGCGGGGTGCGGCCGATGGGGTCTTGGTCTATCAGCACGACCTTTTCCAGGTGCTGGGTTCCCTCGATGCGGTCATACTCGCCGGGCGCCGTCTCGGCCCGCTGCAGTTCCCGCGCCAGCGCCGGATAGAGCGTATCGCTCACCAGCGAACTCTTCCCTGAGCCGGACACTCCGGTCACGCAGATGAAGCGCCCCAGCGGGAACTCCACGGTCAGGTCCTTGAGGTTGTTGTGTCGCGCACCTCGGAGCGTCAGCCACCTGCCGTTGCCGTCGCGCCGCTGCTCGGGGATGGCTATCTCCAGCTTGCCGGAGAGGTACTTGCCGGTAAGGCTGCGCTTGCGGCGGGCAATCTGCTTCGGAGTCCCTCGGGCGATGACCTCGCCGCCGCGGTGCCCCGCCCCCGGGCCGAAGTCCACGACGTAGTCCGCCGCGCGTATCGTCTGCTCGTCATGCTCGACCACGATGATGGTATTGCCGAGGTCGCGCAAGTGCTCCAGTGTGCGCAGCAGGCGGGCCTGGTCGCGGTGGTGCAGCCCGATGCTCGGCTCGTCGAGGATGTAGAGCACGTCCACGAGGCCGCTGCCCACCTGGCTCGCGAGACGGATACGCTGCGCCTCTCCGCCCGCCAGGGTCGGCGCGGTGCGATCCAGGCTGAGATAGTGCAGGCCGACATCCACCAGGAAGCGCAGGCGCGAGGTGATCTCCTTCAGCGCATCCTCAGCGATGATCCTGTCCGCATCGGACAGTTCAAGCTGCTCGAAGAACTCGTGCGCATCGCCGACCGTCATCTCCACGATGTCCGCGATGGAGGCTCCGCCGATGGTCACCGCCAGGCTCTCGGGCCGCAGCTTGCGGCCACCGCAGGCCGAACAGACGCCGGTACGCATCGCCGCCTCGAACTTCCTGCGCAGCAGTTGCGAACGCGTTCGCTTGTAACGACGCATCAGACCGGGGATGACCCCCTCCCAGGGGTCGGCGTGATGCCACTCCCACCCGCGCCGATGCTTGAAGTAGAACTCGACGAGTTCGCCGTCTGACCCGTAGAGGAGATGCTGACGCTGGTCCTCCGTGAGGTCTCGCCAGGGCGTATCCAGCGTGAAGCCGTAGTGCTTGGCGACGCCCTCGATCCAGTGCCGCCACCTGCGATTGCGCAGCGGCTGCATCAGCTCAATCGCGCCCTCCTTGAGCGACTTGCCGGGGTCCGGGACCAGCAGTTCGGGGTCGAAGTCCCGACTCTCTCCGAGGCCCTCGCACTTCGGGCACATGCCCTTGGGGCTGTTGAAGGAGAAGTGTGCGTGCGTCAGCTCCTCGAAGCTCAGCCCGCATTCGGCGCAGGCGAACTTGGTGCTGAACATGAGGTCCCGCTCGCCCTCGCGGGCGATGATGACCGTGCCCTCGGACAGCTCCAGGGCCTGCTCGACCGCCTCCGCGATGCGCGAGCGCGCGTCGGGCGAGATGACGACTCTGTCGGTGACGACCTCGATGTCATGGCGGCGGTAACGATCCAGCTCGGGAGCGCTGCGCAGCTCAATGATCTCGCCATCCACCCGCGCGCGCACATAGCCGCGGCGAGACATGTCCTCGAAGAGGTCGAGGAACTCGCCGCGCTGCTGCTGCACCACCGGCGCCAGGATCATGGCGCGACTGCCCTCGGGCAGGGTGAGTACCCTGCCCACGATCGCTTCGCGCGACTGACTGCCGATCTCGCGCCCGCACCGGGGGCAGTGCGGCACACCGATGGCCGCGTAAAGCACGCGCAGATGGTCGCATATCTCGGTGATCGTGGCGACGGTCGAGCGGGGGTTGTGACTGCGCGCGGCCTGGTCAATGGCGATGGTCGGCGCGAGGCCCTCAATCTCGTCAACATCGGGCCGGGGGAGGTTCGCGAGGAACTGCCGGGCGTAGTTGGACAGCGATTCGACATAGCGCCGCTGACCTTCGGCGAAGAGGGTGTCGAAGGCGAGCGACGACTTACCGGAGCCGCTGACGCCGGTGAAGACGATCAGCCGGTTCTTAGGCAGGTCCAGGTCGAGGTCGCGCAGGTTATGCTGCCGCGCGCCGCGGATGCGAATCTTGTCTGACAACAGGGTCGCTCACTCACCAAAACAGAGAAGGTCACGCTGAGGCCCGTGAGCCCTGCTGCGAGCCTGTTGCGGAGAATAGTGGCAGAACATCTGTTCGGTGTCAACGTGCCGTGCAGAGGGGATGACCACTCGACCGAGACGACCGCTACCTGAACGGCGGGATATCCACAGGGAGGCCAACCCTCATGAAGAACCTGGCAAAGGCCTGAGCTAGGTGTTCCCGGTAAGGAGGCCGCAGGCGAAGGCGTAGTGAAGCTATGTTTGCCCTCTCCTTCAGGAAGCCAAAAGGTACGCCGTAGACATTGCGGAAGTCAACTACACGGTAGTCCCTCTCGAAGCCTTGGATGGTGCAGCGATTCAGTAGATGGTAGCCGGGCGCATCGCCGCGCCGTAGTGCTTCCTTCCCCTTGACGCTGGCGTAATGGGGACTGTTCGCCCCGAAGACCTCCATGTCCCACACTGGACATACCAGGACGAGTTGAAGCTTCTCGTAGTGAAGGTCACATGACTGACTCATGACCACTACGTCGTAGGTCTGATAGCCGCCGACCAGGGCACCCTCTTGGACCTCAGCGTCCGGGACCAGCACGGGGCAGTCGTCGAAGAAATCCCCCTGAGATAGCGGCACTCCTCCCTGAACCAGCCCGTACCATGGGTACTCTGGCGCCTCGCGCTCTGCCATCACTCACTGCCTCAGGTGTCGGTGGGCTCAACGACTAGGGGCTCAGCCTTCCGCACGTACTTCACTTGTATCCTCATAGGGGTCACGCTCTTGGGCGCCATCCGCACCACGACGTTGTGTTCCAGCTCTGGCACTGCTTCAGAGGCCGCTGGCTCACAAGGCACTCGGATCGAAGCTGTCTCGACCCTCGAACCCACGCGCGGCAAGACTGAGGACATATCCAGCACTAGCGAGGAGGAGACCTCCTGGGCACCACGCCCCCGGCGCGCTGCCTTCGTGAGGTTGTGTGGCTTCGTGTCAAAGACCTGACTCAGGGCCGTGGATACCTGCGAGGTCTGTGACGACCACGAACCGCTTTCCCAGTCCGTATAGGTTACTTCGTGTGAGACTGCACACTGCATCATCATTCGAACCTCCTCTGAAGCTCGCCCTCGATCATCTTGAAGAACCAGTCGTGCGTCAGGCAATGGGCTTCTTCGAGCCAAGCAGGTATCTGGCGGGTGTCCTCAGGCGCCTCCGCCCCGGTGGACTGGACAACCGTTTCCCATATCAGCGCCTCGTGGCCCCTTGTGTTGCCAAGGGCGAACCGGACGTTCATGGCGCCCCTCGGCTTGTCACAGGGAAACGAGAACCGCAGGTCCAAGTTCGAGGCAACGCTGCAGACCCCCGTGTCCTTAAAGAGCTCCGGCTGCAGCTCGATTCTTGTCTTGAGGTAATCCCTCAGGAAGTCGAGCGCGTCGGTATTCTCACGATCGAGGGTAACCGAGTCGATGTAGCGTAATACAAGGCGCTCTATCTTGAGGCCTTCGGGCTGGGGATAGCTCTCACGAAGCTTGGCCGTTACTGCGCACACTCTTTGCTCGAAGTCCTGCCAGACGTACCCCTCGGTATCGTTGACCGTCATGATGCCCGGCCCTAACTGAATGAGAGGCCACTCCCCCTCGCCTTTCCTGAACCGATGCTGGACCATGTACGCAGCGATCTCATCAGGGATGTCAGCTGTGGGGAGCCTCTCATGGAAGGGGTATTCGCCCTCAATCCTGTCGTACAGCCTCCCGATCAGTATTCCATAGTTTGGATCGGTCTTCAGCTCAGAACCTGCCTCCTGGAGCTCCCAATGCACTTGAAAGATAGCCTCGACAAGCGGCTTGTTCGTTAGCACTGTGTCAGGCATTCTGGGACCCCCGGGCGCCACCATGTCATCTGGGCGCCATTGACTCAGACGGACAGAGTTGCAAGGATGTTCGCCCCCAGCAACAGGCACAGCAAGAGCACGACGCCACCGGCGCCGCGGCCCGTGGTTAGACACACAGCGCGTGAATCCTCGCCCCGCGTGGACCGCCGGTCTCCACGTCTACTAGCGAGGCACACTCCCGTGGATGCCCTCATTAAGGCAGCGCGACCGAGGCGGCCGGGTCCCCGCTCTGGCTGTCGTCGTTGCTTGCCTTACCCTTCGCACACCCAAACCAGGAACTCGTCGTAGGCATCGCTGAACTGCTTGAGGGTGCGGGCGGAGGGCACGAAGTTGATGAAATCCTTCGGTTCCATGCCGTCCGGCTCGTAGGCCTGGTGGAAGATCTCACTCTTGCAGAGCTTGTCGTGGTAGCCGGCGGGCAGCGGCGCCCACATGCCGTCCGGCTTGATCTGTCGCCGCTTCTCCTCGAACTGCTCCTGCCGATTCGGGAACACCGTGATGAACATAGTCACCGGGCCGTTGGCGATGGTGCGCGTGATGTTCCACGGCCCCCGGCCGGATGCGGCCAGCGGCGCGCTCTTCGTGAAGCCCAGCCCGCCCTCCTCAGGCGGCAGGCACAGCATCTTGTATTCGCGCTGCCGGATGGCGGTCGTGGCCCACTTCTTGACTTCCTCCCAGTCGGAGACGCCGGCCGCCTGCAACTCCTCACCGACCGGATCATCCAGCCGCCCGTCCATCTGCGTGCGGAAGGTCACCTTGGCGGTGCTGTTCGCCTCGATGGCGCCGGCGAAGGCGATCTGCTGCGGTAAGGAGTAATTGACAGTCACATTCACGCCTTTGCCCGTGGAGGTCAGCGCCGCCGCGGCCGGGATGCCCGCCGCGGTGCCCGGGACCTTGAACACGGTGTTCGGCGTGCCGCCCAGCTCATCCTCGAGTTGGCCGTAGACCCAGGTCGCCTCATCAATCATCTTGCCTGCGTCCCTTGCCTCCTTCGGATTGAGCTGGAGGCTGACATAGCCGAGGGCCCCGTCCGTGATCTCCCAGATGGGCCGCAGCAGCCGCGCGTTGGCCAGCACCACCTGGATCGTCATCGCGTAGGCAAGCTGCACCGGGTCGGAGGTCCCGTACTCCTCGCGCAGCTTGTCCCGCACCGGCGTCCAGTACGCGGGGTCTTCCTTGCGCGCTACGTCCACCAGGACCGGGTTGGTCGTGACCAGGATCGCGCCTTTCTGCATCGCCTTGCGCAGGCCGGAGGCGTAGTCGTTGCCCCAGTGCGTATTGCACTCCCCGGCCAGGGTCTTGCGCGTGATGCGGGCGAGGTTGCTGTTCTTGATGGCCTCGGCCTCATCCCGCGCGCGCTTGGCCTCCGCCGACTCCCCCAGTTCCTCCAACAGCGCAACCGTCTTCTCGAACTCCTCGTTCAGTTCCCCGTCTGAGCAGACCGCATCGCCGAAGCGGTCGCGGTTTTTCAGGTTCCACTCCGATAGGATTGACTTGAGGTCAATGGCGCTCTCTGCCAGCGTCTCCGCAATGTCAGCCTTGTCCGCTTTCTTCGCCTTGCCGTAGAGCGACTTCATGTCGGCCCGGAACTCGCTCTCACGGTCCGCGAGGTCACCGGGCACGGTCTTGAAGATCAGGTCTTGCACAAGTGCGACTTGCTCGTCAGTCATTCGCTTACTCTCCTCATCTGTCCACGAATTGCTCTGCGGCGGGTTAGCCCGCCGCGAGTTTCGATGTTCTTGTACCATATACCTTCTCCAAGCGCAACCCATGACCTCCTTCGAGCAGGAGCATCGGTTTTAGAGCAAGTTGGCTTGTGGGTAGTGTAGGGCGGGGCACGGCGGCTAGCAAAGCCGTGCCGTACGGAGGGCAGGACTTCAGTCCTGCCGGACGTTGCC
>JALGVE010000035.1 GCA_029820045.1 Candidatus Zipacnadia bacterium
CGCACCTCCTCGGCGACCTCCTCAGCGATGGCCTGCATCTGCGCCGCCTGGTGCTGCTCCAGGGCCGCATCAATCTGCTTGAGTTGCTCCAAGGCCTCCGCCCCGGGTCCGCCCTGTGGGCCGCTCGGGCGAGCGGCCCCTCCTTCGCCCCGCATCAGCTCCGCCACGTCCGGCTTGAGGGTTTCGGTCATCTCCTCCGGGAAGAGGCGCCTCATGTTCGAGACCGTCCCGTAGTCCAGTATCCTCACGTCGTAGCCGGCGCCGATGAGCGCGCCCGCGAGGTTGGCCAGGCCGTTGTCTGGAGTGAGACTGCTGGGAGTGTAGGGATATCCGGCGTAGCTTACGAGGATGGCGCTTGGCATTTGTGCTGTCTCCTCCGATCACCGACAACCCACTTCAGACCAACGGCGACGGCGAACGGCGTCGGGCGGTAGGACAGACGCCCTCGTCTGTCCGGACCGGCGCCCGCAGTAGGACAGACGCCCTCGTCTGTCCGGACCGGCGCCCGCAGTAGGACAGACGCCCTCGTCTGTCCGGACCGGCGCCCGCAGTAGGACAGACGCCCTCGTCTGTCCGGACAGGTGAGGGCACCTGTCCTACCGGGGCGCCCTCGCCTGTGCGTCTCCCAAGCCTCGACGGCCTTGCGCGACAGGAATGTCGCGCCTCCTAGGTAGGCCGCGCCTGTCGTACCGGCACAGGCGCTCTCACCTGTCCTACCGACACGCCCTCGTCCGTGAGGCCGTTGGTAGCACAGGCGCCCTCGCCTGTGCGTCTCTCAAGCCCACCACGCCCTGCCCCCATCCGAGACCACGTCCCACTTCGCCGTCGGGGCTGCGGTTCCTTTGCGGGCCAGGCATCTTCCTCACAGATCGCGCAGGAATCGGGCGAGTCGCCGCGAATGAGACTCCGAGCGCGCTCCTTGACCGCCCCCAACACGAGGGGAAGTGCGTGGAGGGGCTGGGCTTCAGCTCAGCCCGTGATGAGAGCCCCGGTACACGAGGAAGGTGTTCAAGCATGAACAGCCAGCGAGTCATCCTATGCGTCATCGCTCTCGTGGGCGTCGCCGCGTGCGCGGCGGGGCAGAACCTGCTGCAGAACCCCGGCTTCGAGGAGGTTGACCAGGCGGGGGAGCCGGTGGGCTGGACTCATGGCGGCGCGTCCGAACTGATGACCGCCGCGCAGATTGCGCACACCGGTCAGCGAGCCGCGAAGGCTCGCTTCGATGACGGGTTCTCCCAGGCGATCCCCATCGAGGCCGGCGGCTCATACCGAGTCACCGGCTACATCAAACGCGTGGATGCTCAGGGCGCCGACATCCCGAAGATAAAGATATACTTCCTCACCGCCGACGGCGGGCGAGCCTCAGTCGAGGCGGTTCCCTTTGAAGGCGTAACCGCTGACAAATACACCTTCTGGGAGACCATCGTGCGCGCGCCCGACACAGCCGCAACTATGAACCTGACCCTGCGCGCGATGTACCAGGGCAGCGAATGGTTCTACTACGATGACCTGTCCGTGGAGAAGGTCGAGGCGCCTGACTGGCCGCCATGGGAGAAGACACCCGACCTGAACGGTCTGACTGTCACGGTCCCGGACCTCGCGGACATCTGGACCGACGCGCTGCTGCGCATTCCGCCCGCCTCACTTGTCCCCATGGATGGGCTGCTCGACACCGCCGTTGCCTCGCATGGCAAGGACGTGGTCATCGAGCTGAGCAGACCTCACGAACTCAACTACGCCCTGGTGCACGCCATGAAGCCGATGCAGAACCTGGGCGAGGCCGAGTTCGTGTCCCTCGCGCCGACCGAAGGAAGCGTCTTCCTGAAGACCGCGCGGCAGGAGTCGCTGGTGACTTCCGAGAGCTTCGATCCGCTGGAGTTGAGCAAGTTCCGCATCAGCATCCCGGACGACGCGAATGTCTACGTGAGCGAGGTTCAGGTCTTCGGGCTCAGCAAGGGGGCAGCCAGCCTGCCGGGTGAGCCGGTGAGGATGGCGCTCGCCGCAGGGGAAGCGCCCCAGGACATGAGGGAGCACCTGGAGCTTGCCTACGCGCGCGAGGATGTCCGCAGCACGTACCTCGCGAGGCCGAGTGCGCCGCAAGGCAACCAGGAGCCGGTCGCGCTGCCGCAGATGCGCTACGCGGACCTTCTCGCGACGCCGACGGACGGGCCCTACGGTGTGTCCGCGGTCAACCTCAAGGTCGTGGTCTCAAGCGACGAGCCGCAGAACATGCTGGAGATTTGCCTCAAGCAGGCAGCAGAGCTGGACCTGGACATACGCCATGCGACCTACCATGATCGTGGTCCGGAGGTCCTCGCCAAGGCGCAGGCCGCATGGCAGCATCCCCGGCAATACGCGACCATCTTCCGGATGGTAACGCAGGTCGGCAAAGGCCAGAGGACCATCAATGTCACCTTTGACATCCCGGACACGCTCTTTGCCCAGGGCGAGCCGATGTGGTTGACGCTGCGGCCCCGGAAGGACCTGACGCTCGACTTGAGCGGATCGCAGGTGACCGCCTTCACCATGACGCCGGAGCAGACATACCACGAGTATCTACCCCGCCTGGAGCGGCTGCTCAGGCGCATGTACAGCGACGCCAGCGAGGCCCACGCCTACGATGGGCGCGACTACCGGAAGATGTACATCGGTGCGTATATCAAGCGCGTGCTGGAGATAGACCCGGGCAACAAGCCCGCAACCCTCATCTGGAACCGCGTGGCCCATCGCAAGGCGAACGTCCGGCTGCGCCGCCCTGGTCCACCCGACGCGCCCGACTGGGCGGTCTGGGAGCGGCTGGCGCTGCAGAACCGACAGGACATCATCACCTGGTGGCTCGACAACCGGCAGCAGGGCGACGGGCAACTCGCCGGTCATATCAACGATGACGGCGAGTTCTCCGACAACTGGCCGTCGCAGTACCTGATAACCGCCGACCAACGTATCAAGGAGGGGCTGAGGCTGCTGGCGGACGTGGCCTGGCGCATGAGCGGCGGGAAGGGCTACACCGTCGGCTCGCGGGACGTCGAGCACGCGGCCGAGGACCAAAGCTGCACCCAGCCGCAGATGACCATCGTGGACTACGGCAGCCCCAAGGCTCTCGAGCGCATGATGATCATGAGCCATTACCTGGACTTCTGGACCGCGATCAACGAGGTGGGCCGGCGACAGTTCAAGTCCTACATGTTCACCGCCGACCACATCTGGGACGAGCCGCCGAATGACGTGGACCACGCCTACTGCCCGCTGTCCATGGTCGGCGCCGGGCACCTGTGCTGGTACGCGCGCAGCCCGAAGCTGTTCAAGCTCTTCATCGAGGAGGCCGACTCGTGGGCGGCGGCGTGTATGAGCACCGACAAGGGCAAACCCAAGGGCATGATCCCCGGTGAGATTAAGTTCAGCAACTCGGAGATCCTGCCCTACTTCCCCTACACGCGTGACAATCCGATACTGGAGAACCGCAACAGCCTGTACATGGGCGGCGCCGGCCAGTACATTGTCCGCTACTTCCTGCAGGGCGCGTACCAGTTGACCGGCGACTACAAGTTCATCGAGCCGCTGCATGTGAGTGACCCCACCGACGAGGAGATCATCAAGCGCGCCGAGGCAACGCGTACCATGTTCAACGAGGAGATAGTGCCTCCCCCTACCGGGCCGGAGAAGCGGTTCACCATCCCCGCCACCAGGGCGACGGCCCTCGCGGAGCCTTTCAAGCCGGTGAGAGGCGGGGAGGCGGTCGGCAGTACCAGCCATGAATCCGGTGGCACCGCGACCTACGTTGTCAACCTGCCCGAGGCCGGGCGCTACGCCGTCTGCGCGCTGCTTGGGCGCACTGACGAAGGCGAGCAGGGAGAGCGGGCTAAGACCTTCTTCGTCACCGTTGACGACAACGGCGATGACCGCCTCCGCATCCACGCCGACGCGCAGGAGTGGACCCCGGTCACGAGCCAGCGCTCCTACGAGCTGGCGGCGGGCGAGCACACGCTGGTCGTCCGCGCCCGCACGCCCGGCAGCGCTCTCAAGGAGATCGGCTTCACCACTCATTACTCCCTCGATGGCACCTGGAGCCCCAGTGAGAACGAGACCAGGCTCTATGAGGCGTGGAAGGTGACCGGCGACAGGCAATGGCTCGTCGAGGAGTTGAAGGAGGTCGTCCGGCAGCAGGAGCGCAACCGGTGGCTGGTGACAGTCGCGGAACCTTACACCGACCGTGTGCCCGTGCCCGGGCGAACTCTGCTGGCCGACCTCTACCTGGGCGGTTGGACCTCGGGCAAGAGCCACGTCCCCGGGCACTGGGTGAGCTGGGAGGGCGGCGGCACCGACTTCGCAGCGCTCGTGCTCGATGCCAAGCCCGCTCACCTCAAGGCGCTATGTTACAGCTTCGCCGACAAGCCACGCGAGATGAAGATGCGAGTGTGGCGGCTTCCGCACGGGAGATACAGCGTCAAGATCGGCGCGGACCTTGACGGCGATGACAACGCCGACGAGAGCATAAGCGAGGCCCAGCAAGAGCTAGCTCGGTATGACGCGGTGACCTTCACAGCTTTGCCCGGACGGACGATGGTGCTGGAGTTGACCTTGCTCGAGCAGCTTGACGACATCACCACGCGGGCGGACCTGGCAATCGGTCGGGACGACGTCTCATACATGGGAGACACAGTCAAGGTCGTCGTGCACAACGTCGGGGCTGCGGCAGCGCCGGCCACGAAGGTGGAGGTGCGCGATGCGGCTGGCAAGGTGCTGGGCGAAGCCACCGTTCCGGCTCTTCAGGCGCCGGTGGACCTGGAGCCCAAGACCGCGGAGGTCAGCGTGAAGCTCAACGCCCAACCAGCCGCCGGGTGGAGCGTGACCGTGGACCCGGAGGACGCCGTCAGGGAGATAACCGAGGTCAACAACGTGCTTACGGTTGGTGGGTGATGTCCGCGCGGGCGGGACGGGCGTTCCGCCCCTCCTCGCTTGAGGAGTGAGAACGGGCGTAGCGGAACCTGAGGCCCAGGATCTTCCTCGGACAGGCCTGGATGCACTCCCCACACATGACACAATCCGTCGTGCCGGGCATAGTGTGCTGCATGCAATCGCGCGGGTACTTTCCGCAGCGCGGGAGCCCCTCCGGGTCACGCACGATCTTGAAGAGGCTGAACTTGTTGAACAGACCCAGCAGAGCGCCCAGCGGGCAGAGGTATCGGCACCACACGCGCGTGATAACCAGGCCGACCGCAAGTACCCCGATGAGTATCCACATGCGGACCCCGAACGCCTTGACGCCGAGCGATTGCGCGATCGAGACGGCCTGAAGGTTGAAGACCGATGGGCTGCGCACCACGTAGTCGTAAGGGCGGACAGTGGTCACGTTCAGCGTGAAGATGAGGTAGATGGTGATTGCCAGCACCACGTACTTCAGCGGCTTGAGCCACCGGTCGAGCTTCGTGAAGCGCTTCGAGACGGTCGCGCGCAGCTTGGGGACCTTGCCCAGGACCTCCATCAGGAAGCCGAGCGGGCAAACCCAGCCGCAGAAGGCGCGGCCAAAGCCCAGCCCCGAGAGCGCGGCCAGACCCAGGACCGGAAGCTGAAGGTAGCGGCCCGGGCAGTCGGTCAGTGGGCAGGATTGACACGAGACGAAGGGCACACCGTAGGGACAGCGCAGCCAGCCGATCGCCAGCCACTGGCCGGTGAGGAAAAAGAACCCCACCTGGCTGAGTCGCCGCCAGATAGTTATTCGCTGCATAGCGCTTCACTCAGCTTCTTCTTGGCGATGGGCACAACTGCCTCGTCGTACTTCCCCTTGGACGCATGAGTGACAGTCAGCGCCTTGAGGAACTCCAGCGCGGCCTCGCCATCATCGAGAATGCCGACTTGCAGGAACTCCTCCCCGAGGCCGAGCCGCTGCCAACAGGAAGGCTTGTTGCGCTTCGTAATCTTCGGCAGGGGCCCTGTCACTGCCGCCTGCACCTCTTCCCTATCCTCCGGTGAAAGCCCCGGCCAGCCCCGCGCTCGCTCAATGGCCTTCGCGCTCTTCTCCGCCCACGGGGTGTTCACGTAGTCCCGCTGGCAGAGGCGCCACTCCAGGATCGCCGCCCGCGGATGTCCCGCCTCCCAGGCGCAGATGCCGGCGCGGTAGCGCGCCTGGGCCTTGAGTTTGTTCGGCTTGTACTCGTCATGGATGAGCTTGAACATCTCCTTGAGCGCGAACAGCGGCAACCGGTGCTCGTAGAGGGCCATGCCGTAAGTCATGCCACGCTCGGGCCACGTCTCATAGGCCGGCGTCCAAGGAGGCATCTTCACCGGGCAACTCAGATCGGCGCTCTCCTTGTTGGCACCTTCCAACTGCTCCAGGGCGGCGGAGGCGCGCTTGGCTGCCTGGGTGTTAGGGAACTGCTCGATGGTCCAACGCCACTGCGCCACGGCGAGGTCATTATGCAGGCGCAGATGGTCGCACATGCCGAGCTTGAAGCTGGCGTCGGCGCGGTAACTGCTCGGGTAGTTCAGCGTCAATACCTTCAAGTAGTCTCGGGTCGCGAACTCATAGTCGCCCGTGAGGAAGAGGTCCTCGGCCAGGGCGAACTCCCGCTTGCCGTTCTTGGGAGGATCACCGTCGAGCACCGCGGGCGGCTCGGTGCAAGCCTCGGCGAGCAGCCTCTCGCAGGGCTGTTCAGGCATGTCGCCCAGCTCGCGTAGAGCTTGCTCGGCCTGGTCCACGTAGTACTGCTCGGGTTGCAGTGCTATCTTCGGGCCGGCGAGGACTATCTCGAACACCGGGCTGCCGTATTCGTGACGCCTCAATCGCGGGAAGTCCCGAACGAGCTGCCGCCACTGGTCTGCGGCCGCCGACGTGTTGCCCGCGGCCACAAGCAACTCGCCGACGCGGTAGTGCGCATAGGCCTCGAACTCGTTGGGGCCGAAGGTGTGAATGACCTTCAGGTAGCGGCGGATAGCCTCTTCCCTCATCCCATGCTTGGCCAGGAGGTCCGCAAGCCTCACCTGCCACGGAGGCATACGCCTGGGGGTGAATACTTCCAGGAAGGGGCTGTACCTTTTGACCTCGGGGTTGGTAATGTGAAGGTAGCCGTAGTCCTCGAACACCTCACGGCCCAGCTCGTCGAGCATATCATCGCGGAACTCACGGGCAAGAGAGGGCTGTCGGGCGTCACTGAGAATCCCTACGCATTGCCCCATGACCGCCCGGCAGACCCTCATTGCGTCCAGGTGCTTCTGCTCGATGGGCACAATCTCTATGCCGCTGCCCTTGACGCCCGGATAGGCGGTCATTGAACGCGCGACGATAGCCGCATCGGCCCGTCCCTCGATAATGGGCAAGGGCAGTTGCCGACCACATTGCCCCCGCACAGTCGCGTTGTTCTCCCAGCGCTCGTTCAAGCCGGGGAAGAACTTGCTCGTCACGCTGCCCATCAGATGCCCGGCGCACTTGCCCTTGGGGCGCATTGCGTAGGGGGCGTATGCCACGCGCACGCCAGGCCGGCCGAGGTCCACGAGGCTCCGAATGTTGGCGGGATTGCCCGGCGGAGTGATGATCACGAACGGATCAGCAGCAAAGAAGTCCGGGCCTTCCGCCAACTTGCCCAGCTTCTTCAGAGCCTCCCAGCCCGGGCCGGCGCGGCCCACCATGAGGTCGGGCTTGCCGCCGCGGAAGGCCACGTTCTCGAGCAAGTACTGAATTGGGGCTGCCGTGTATCGCACGCGGCAGTGATGGAGCTTTTCGAAACGCGCACAGAACTTAGCCAGGCTGTGATAGTTCCCGCCGCAGGACCAGACCGTGAGGGTGGGCAGACCGGGGCGACCGTAGGCGAGGTACATCGCGCCGACGGTGAGCAGGGGAACCAGTATGAGGACGAGATCAAGCCATCTCAGTAGTCGTCGGGACACGGTTGTGATCTCCAGCGCGTTCGAGAAGGCGGCCACGTGCGCAAACCCTGCTGCAACACCTCGTGCACCTGGCCGCGCTTGTGCTCTTGGATGGGAATAACCAGGTCACTCTCAGGCAGGCTTGCTGGCCTCCACCACGCAGAGTTCTCGAAGGTCGTGGATGCGCACCTGCTCGAAGCCGCACTGCTTGAGCTGCTGGCGCCACTCTTCCGTCGTGAGGGCCAAGAACGAGTGGAAGCCGTGACGCAGAAAGCTCAGCAGGCCGACGTTGAAGTCGAGACAGAGGAACTTGCCTGCAGGTTTCAGCAGGCGGTATGTCGCCCTCAGGCACGCGGGCTGGTCTCTCATGCAATGCACCGATTGGCTTGCGACTATGTAGTCGAAAGCATCGCGCCTGCGCAGACGGGTAACGTTGGTGCGACGGAACTCCACGGTGCACTGCCTCTCGCGCGCTGCTTTCATTGCGCGTTTGATACTGTCCTTAGAGTAATCGAACTCCTCGCTGTCAATCGCCATGACCTCGAAGCCCGCCTCCGCCAGGTTCAACGCCAGGTAGCCTCCGCCAGTTCCCACGTCCAGAACTTTCTTGGGGGGCGGCGGCAGCCTCAGCAGCGACATCAGCTTGTCCCGCGCCTGGTCCTTATCAACACCGGTCTGCTCCTCGACGGCCTTGCCACGCTCGAGTCGGCGCTTGCCTGCAGCGGTAATGCTGTACATATCTGACTCGCGCGAGGTTCTCACGCAGTTCTCTCTTCGCAGCCGACGCAGCACGCGGTTCATCTGCCGGGGCGATATCTCGAGGGCGCTGCCATCGCGGTAGTCATTGTTGCCGGCGCTTCGCTCACGGATCGTGGCTATCATCTCGTGAGCGGTAGCTGGCGCCTCGTCAAGCATCACCAGCACATAGTGCTCGAGGAAGGCGTAGATTCCGCGACCGATTCTCTCACCGGCGCCAGACAAGCTCAGCCCCTCCAACCCATTGCGCTCGTGTCGGGCAGGCCACGTCAGGCGGCGCCACCCGAACCCTGCTCAGGGCAGGCGTTGGAGACCGTGACCTGCATGACGACCTGATGCTCCATCGCGGCAGCGGAGAAGGCGCGCGACAGGGCGGCGAAGACCTCCTCCGCGTCTCCGCACACAGCGGTGCTCATCGCTCCCATCTCGACCGAGAGGCCAGATGCCCGCATCTCTGCCGCGAAAGCCTCGATTGCAGGGCTGAGGTGGGCCGTGCGAAGCGGATAGAGAGCGACCTGAGCTGTCACCTGGCATGCCATCTGCTCGTGCCTCCCTGACCCTGCGAAAGGTGGCCGCCCGCACTCCTCGCGCATCCTGAACTCACAGGTAGTCCACTTTGCCCTCGTCGGCGCGTGGTCCCTCGCCCAGCATCTCGATGACCTTCTTGACCAGCATCTCGGGCTCCACGGGCTTGTCCAGGAAGACGTCCACTGGCACCCACTCATCATCGGGAGCAAACCGGTAGGGGACCTGCTTGCGCGCGTGGATGGAGGTCAGCATCAGGATGGGGAGGTCACGCTGACCGAGTTCCTCGCGCACGTGCCGCGCCACCTCGAACCCTTCGTAGCCATCAGGCAACATCACATCCAGGATCACCAGGTCGGGCTCCTCGTCCCTGACCTTCTCGAGGCCCTCCTCAGCGGTGTACGCGGCGCAGACCTCGAACCCCCTGCTCTCCAGGACAACCCGGTGTACTCGCTGGAAATCGCTATCATCATCCACTACGAGTATCTTGGCCATCTCCTGCCTCCTTCGGTTCTCGCTGCATCGGCCGGTCAGCGCATGGCCGCGATGGCGGCCTCCGCCGCGTTCACAAACTGATAGGCAACCGGTGAGGCCGTCAATGCCGGGTGTGTGCCGGCCTGGAACACGGCTATGTCTTCGGCCGTCATCTTGCGCTGCACGCAAGCGCTGATGGCGTTGATCAGCTCGCCAGCGGCCTTGTCACCCATGAGTTGACCGCCAAGTAGCACCCCCGAGCGGCACTCAAAAACCAGCTTGACGTGCAGCTCGGCCATGCCGGGCATACCGCCTGGGTGCCGGTTGGGCGCGGCAGCCTCGCCGACGGCCACGCAGTAGCCGCGCTCCCTGGCGAGGCTCTCAGTAAGGCCAGCCGTGGCGAAGGCGGTTTCACCAATGCAGGTGGACCAGACGCCAACCGTTCCGATGTTCTCGCGCCTGGTGCTGAACAGGTTCGCCCCGGCGATGCGGGCCTCCGCCGTCGCGATCGAGGCGAGCTTGAGCGGGCAGGGACGCCCACCGAAGAAAGAGATCTTCTCCGCGCAGTCACCGCACGCGAAGATATCGTCGTCCGGAGTGCGCATGCCGCGGTCCACGACGATGCCGCCGGTAGCGCCGAGCGGGAGGCCTGCGTTCTTGGCGAGTTCCACGTTGGCGGTGGCGCCGATGCCGAGGATGACCGCATCGGCTTCGAGCACCTCACCCCCCTCGAGCCGCACGCCCTCCACTTGACCATCGCCCACTACCTCCGCCACTTTGGTACCCGTTAGGGTCTTCACGCCCCGCTCGTTGAGCAGCTTCTCGGCCTCCTGGCAGAACTCGTCATCGTAGGCGAGCATGAGGCAGTGCGGCAGCATCTCCACGATCGTGACGCTCATGTCACTCGCCTTGTTACACTCATCGGCGAACTCGACCCCGATGAAGCCCCCACCTACTACCACCAGGTTAGCACAGTCCGCTAGCGTGGCCTGGATCTCTTTCAGGAGCGCAATGTCCTTGTAGACCGCGAAGACGTTCTGCTTGTCGAAGCCCGGCACGGGCGGCATGACCGGCAGCGAGCCAGTTGCAATGACGAGCTTGTCGTAGCCAACCTGCTCCCCACCCGTGGTCGAGAGGGTCTTATCATCGCGATTAATCACGGCGACCTCATCCACCAGCAGATCAATGCCGTGCGTGTCCAGCACCGCATCCCCTACCAGGTCGTTCTCCGGACTACCAACGGTGCCGAAGATGTACGGGATGCCGCAGGGGATCAGAACCTGCTCCTCCCGGCGCACAATCATCGTGCTCTTGTCGGGGTAATGCCTCCTGGCCGTGATGGCAGCCGTCAGCCCCGCCGCGCTGCCGCCGATGACTACTACGTCCGCTCTCTGCATTAGCCTGGCCTCCTTGTGCCTCAAGCGCCCTACTTGACAAGCTGAAGTTGAAAGAGTCCGCACCCACCAAGCGATCACCGATCACTACAATTCGCCCCGCCCACTTCGTACCCTTCTTCACGAACTATGATTTCCGCGATCCACCGGGCTGCTGTGCCTACGACTCCCGTACATTTGTCGGTGTGAGCGCCGGCGGCGTCGAACGCCTCCTTGTCCTCAGGATCGAGCAGGTCGAAAGAGCGGCCGAAGACCGCCCTCTGCACACCGCGGCAGACGCAGGAGCCGTAGGTTTCGATGAAGCGCTCGTAGAGTTCGTAGGTCAGCTCGTACGCCTTGTCGTCGGCGTCGCGGTCGTGGAGGCTGTCCCGGCCCCGACCGAAGCGCTGGCCGAAGAGCATGCCACCACCCACGAATGCCCCACAGCTTCCCTCTCCGCTGAGCCCGGCGCCGCCCGCGAGGCCGGTGGCGGCGCGCAGGACCGCTTCGTCGGGGATGCCCAGCGCCTCCTGCACTGCTGCGATGACGGATTGCGCGCAGTGGTGGTACTCGCCCTCATACGCAAAGCCCAACTCGCGGGCTCGCTCGCCACAGGCCTCTCCGTCGCGGTCTGACACAGTGTCACACTCCCTCCGCAAGCGGTCGCCGCTCAGAAGTACATCTTTTCCGCCACCATGTAGGCGAAGTCAGGCTCACGCTCGTTGGGCTTGACGTGCTCGATGCTGCGCGCGACCTCCTCCGACTCGCCGCGGGCCGCCCGCGACAGCAACATCAGCCGCGCCCCAGCCAGGGAGCCGTTACCGATCTTGACGACCTTCTCCGGCGCGGGCGGCAGTAGACCGATGGTAACCGCGCTCTCGACATTGATGTAGTTACCGAACGCCCCTGCCAGGTATATCTTGTCCACGTCATCGAGCGTGATGCCGTAGTACTTGATGACAAGGTCCTGATAGAGGCGGAGGCCGGCCTTCGCGGTGATGAGGGCATAGATGTCCTCCTGCGTGAAGCTGAGACCGTCCGCAATCCGGAAGTCCTCCGCAATCCGTGCCTTGTTCGTCATAATACCGGCCTTGAGCAACTCAGCAAGCAGGTCAATCAGGCCCGAGCCGCACACACCGATCGGCTCACGGCCCCCGATGGTTGTGTAGTCGGCGGTGCCGTCCTGAATGCTGATGTTGGCGATGGCCCCCTCGATGGCGCCGACACCACAACCGACCTGTGCCCCCTCGTAGGCGCCGCCCGCAGCGCAGGAGGCAGTCATCATGTGGTCGCGATTGCCGATGACAACCTCACCGTTGGTCCCGATGTCAATGATGACCGAGACGCGTTCACGGTGATACAGGTCGGCGGTTATGATGTCGGCGAGGCAGTCGGCCCCGACGTGGCTGCCCATGAGAGAAGGCCCGTATACGTTCGCATCGGGGTTTATCTGCAGGCCGAGGTCCGCAGCCCGCGCATTGATCGGTTCCCGGCTCGTGGGTTCGAAGGGTATCACGCCCAGCGTCCGCACCTCGACCCCAAAGAACAGGTCACGCATGGTCGGGTTCCCGGCTGCAACCACCTCGCAGATATGCCGAGGGTCAATGTCGTGCTCTCGCCTCATCTGCTCTACCTGTCCGTTGACGCCGCCGATCACCGCCTGTTGCAGCTCAGCCAGGCCGGTCTCGTTGCGCATCGTGTGATCAATGCGGGAGATGACGTCGTCGCCGAATCCAGCCTGCGGGTTGCGTTGCGCGAAGGTCGCCACCACCTCGCCGCTCTCCAGGTCAACGAGTTGCGAGACGAGCGTGGTCGTGCCCACGTCTATGGCCAGGCCGTAAATGCCGCCCTCGTACGGCCCCAGGTCACGCTCGCCATCGGGGAGCGTGAGCATCATGCGGCGGTCCGCGACGCGCACGAAAGGATCAATGTCAATCTCCCGCTCGATGGTATCACTCAGCACCGAGTAGCTACCGACGTTCTTAACGAACACCCGCAAGTTGCCCGGTTTGACGATTCTCGCCTGGCAGGCCAGGCGCTCCGAAGGACCCAGGTCGAACTGCTTCTCCGCCCCGGTCAGGGGGTTGAGCGCCTCTTCGCCCCCACCGATGCGCACGACGCACTGCCCGCAGATGCCCTTGCCGCCGCACTCAGAGCCAACCTCGATGCCCAGCTTCCGTGCGTGCTCGAGGACAGTGCCCTCGAATACCTGCATGCCCCGCTTGCCCTTCCGGTACTGCGGGAAGAAGATCTTGAAGCCCTCAAGCTCGTCCGACATTCGGTTCACTCCTACGATGCGACCCTGTACAGCTTGGCACGGGTGGGACTCGCGGCAGGTTCGACGGACCCGCGCGTTGTCCTTCTAGGCGGGGACTTCCAGCCGAGGATTCACGAGCGGAACTCAGCAAGTATGCCAACGAAGGCGCCCCAAGGCAGCCGCGCGGAGCCGGGCAGGGAGTCAAGCCTCCTCTGCGGCTCCAACTCCGCGGCGCTCTCCACCTTCGGCCCCAGCAAGCAGGTGCGCCAGGTCAAACGGGCCGGGCTGATTGCGTCGCTCACCAGCTCAACCCATTCCTCGACCGTGCGCAGATGCGCCCGTGAGAGCGTCTGCCCCATCTCGCCCTCCTCAATCTGACGCCCGTACTTCGAGGCGTGATTCAAGACGCCAAGGAAGAGCCTCCCACGGCAAACGCGCGCCATCTCCCGCAGAACCGCGTCCTCGTCCGCCACGAACTCCAGGACTGTGATGGCGGTCACTAAGTCAAAGACGCTCCCGCGAAACGGGAGGGCACGCCCATCGGCCGCAATCAGCCGGTTCCCGCGCACGCCCTCACCGCCCAGCCGTGCCGCGGCGACCTCAAGCATGTCGTGGGATGGCTCCACCCCGAAGGCGTCGAGGCCCATGCTCAGAAGCCAAGCGAGGTATCGGCCCGTGCCGCAGCCCAAGTCAAGCGCGCGCTCCCCGCTGCGTGGACGCGCCAACTCCGAGAACCGGGCGCGTTCCCGCGCGTCGGCGTAGGCGCCCCACGGGGTGTCGTACCACGCATCGTAGCGGGCCACTGATTCGGGTGAGAGGGGGGAGCGCACTTCTGTCATCGTTCTTGCTGCCGCTTCTGATTCGATGGTCGGTCTTGGCGCGTGCCTCACAATTGCTGAGTTCCCGCACACAATACCGCGACTTACTGCCGCAGGTCAAGGGGCGTTCGCGGAGAAGCAGCATTCAGAATCGTTGTCACGGTGCGCGCCGAAGCCTTGGCGAAGGCCGGCCGAGGGCGCCTGCCGTACCAGGGACGGAGGATGAAGATGGGAGAGTTCAAGGTCGGGACCTCGAAGCGGAACATCACGCCACCAGTCGGTGCGTGGCTGGCAGGATATGCCGGACGCGACCACGGCTCCGAGGGCGTGCATGACGAGCTGTACGCGCGAGCGCTCTTCCTGGATGATGGCGAGACACAGGCGGCCATCGTGTGTCGAGACCTGTGCGATGTCGAGGCCAACGAGATGGACCTCGTCGCGGATAGAGTGAAGGACCTGGTGGGCCTGGAGCGCGACCAGCTCTTCATCGCGAACACGCACACGCACTCCGGCCCGCGAACTGACTACCGCGAGGACTCCAAGAATCGCGACTACGTGGAGACCCTGTGCGACACCGTGGCCGGCGCCATCTTCGAGGCTCGCGAGGGTCTGCGTCCGGCGCGCATCTCTTACGCGCAGCGGCCCGTGCAGTGCGGGACGAACCGCCGCGAGCGCAAGCCCGACGGTCAGATCGTGCTGGGGGTCAACCCCCAGGGGCCGGTGGATCGGGTCGCTGACATCCTTTGCTTCGAGGATGCTGAGAGCGGGCAGCCGCTGGCGACGCTTTTCCGCCACGCGGTGCACGGCGTGGTCATGGGGCCGGACAACTACCTCATCTCCGGTGACTGTCCGGGGGCCGCGGAAGCGGTGGCAGAGCACAACCTGCCGGGTGTCGGGGGCTTCCTGAGCGGCTGCTGCGGCAACATCAACGCTCACCCGAGGCTGAAGTTCGAGTACGTCGAGCTGCTGGGCCGGCGCCTGGGATCAGCCGTAGTGCAGGGCACGACTGAGACGGATGAGGCACGTAATGAGGTCAAGCTGACGTGCCTTCGCCATGAGTTCGGGCTTCCCGTGGAGCCGGTGCCTGCCGTCGAGGAGACGGAGGGTGAGCTGAAGGAGGCTGAGGAGCGGCTGGAGCGGGTCAAGGCAGGGGAACCCGAGGAGGAGTTGAGCCTGTGGCGGGCTGAGCGCGCGGTGGAGCACGCCAAGGACCGCCACGAGCTGGCGACGGCAGGAGAGACGCAGGTTGAGCTGCCCACCAGCGTGCAGGTCATCGCGCTTGACGACATCGCGTTAATCGGCTATCCGGCGGAGGTGTTCTTCGAGATAGGCGAGGCGGTGCAGGAGGCATCGCCCTTCCCCATCACGGTCACCGTCACCCACGTGAATGGCTCCATCGGTTATCTGCCGATTGCCTCAGCGTACGAGGAGGGTGGCTACGAGATCAACGCGCGAGCGCACCACAAGGGCCTGGGCGTCACGCCGGAGGCGGAGGAGGCGCTGACGGAAGCGTCCGTCGAGGCCCTCCAGGAGGCGTGGCGGATCACGGGCGGCGCGTGAACGACGCGGGCGGGATAGGCATCCCGCTCCTCCTACGTCTTGATGACACCGACGCGTGCATACTCGGCCGCCTTGGACTGCGAGAGGAACAGCCAGGTCAAGGGGCTCATGGTCGGACCTCCGTGTGCACCCGCATCGCGTAACCCCAGCCCGCCCCCGACTTGTCAGAGCATCCCGTCGAAGTCCGAGAACACGCCCTCGGTCACAGTCGCAGGATCAGGCTCGGGGCTCTCGCGGGCGAAGGTAACCGCAGCGGTGATCTCTTGCTCAACGGAGTTGGCGATCTCAGCCAGGTCCTGTTCCGTGGCAATGCCATCATCGAGGAGCCGCGCGGCGAGTCGCGTGATGGGGTCGCGCTCGCGCCACCGTTGCTCCTCCTCCTTGGTGCGGTAGAGGCACTTGTCGCTCTTGGAGTGCCCGCACTGACGGTAGGTGAGGGACTCGACCAGCGTCGGGCCTTCGCCATCGCGCGCACGCCGGGCGGCATCACTCACGGCGTCGTACACCGCAGACAGGTCATTGCCGTCAACGCTGGCAGTCGGTATGCCGTAGGCCGCGGCGCGCTCGGCCACGCTCCCGAGCAGGAAGGACTCGCTGGTGGACGTGCTCATGGCATAGAGGTTGTTCTCGCACAGGTAGACGATGGGCAGGCCCCAGACGGCGCCCATGTTGACCGCCTCGTGGAAGGCGCCCTGGCCGCTGGCGCCGTCGCCGAAGAAGCATAGCACGATGCGACCGGTGGCCAGCAGCTTCTGCGACAGGGCGGCCCCCGTCGCGACCGGGATCATGCCCGCAGTAATGCCATGCGAGCCCAGGAAGCCGATGGAGAAATCCGCCACGTGCTGCGAGCCGCCGCGACCATGAGAGTAGCCCGTAGCCTTGCCGAAGAGCTCGGCCATCAGGCGCTTGGGGTCCGCGCCCTTCGCCAGGAAGTGCCCGTGACCGCGATGGTTGGAGGTGACCAGATCATCGGGCCGAAGCGCTTGGATCGCACCGACCGCTGAGGCCTCCTGGCCGATGCAGAAGTGCGCGGTGCCGACAATAACCCCCTCACCGAAGAGAGCCTGGACTGTTTCCTCGAAGCGGCGGATCAGCAACATCCGACCGTAGCAATGCAGAAGCTGTTCCGGGTTCATCTCTCGCCCCATCTTCGGAAGACAAGGGCGGCTCGCCGGTCGCGTGATACCGCTGCCAGCGGGCCTTGATGCTCATCCGCCAGGAGACCGACACAGGTAGCCGCATCGAGCGCGACCGAGGCGCCGAAGGTGTGCCCGCAGGCAGCCGGTGCGGTAACGACCTCAGCCGCTTCCTCACCGGCGTCCTCCAGCGCAGCCGTCAGGGCGTCACCGTCGGAGGTCTGTGCCAGGACCGCCGCACCCGCGAGCTCCGCGAGCGGCTGCGCGCCCCTGTGCTTGGCGTGCTCTGCAGTCTCCGTGACAAGCAGGGCGCCGGCCTCGCCCGGTTTCGCGCCGAGTGTACCGGCATTGACCGAGGCCAGCAAGGCGCGGCTGAGGGCATCCGCGCCGCCTGCAAGCACCAGGTCGGCCTTGCCCAGCCGTATGGCCGTGAGCGCGTATTCCAGCGCGACCGCACCGGAGAGATCGCCGACACAGTGTGTCATACATGGGCCTTGCAAGTCGTACTCAATTGCCGCCAGCGCGGCCGGCGAGTTCGCAAACGAGTGCGTGAAGATAACCGGCGACCCGAAGCGCAGGCCCTTCTGCTGCACGCGGCCCGTCATGTTGAGCATGGATTCCAGGCAGCCATGGGCGCTGCCCAGGGAGACGCCCCAGCGCGGGTGTTGCTGCTCCTGCCAGGAGAGGCCCGCATCGCGCACCGCCAGGTAACACGCACCCAGCGTCAGGTCGGAGCAGCGGTCAAGGTAGGTCTTGCTGCTCTCCCGATAGTTCTCCGGCTCGAAGTCAGAACATTCGACAGCGGGCTCGTCCGGCAAGGCTTGTCCCTCGTAGCCCCGCAAAGCGGCACGAAGGGGGGATGCCCGACCTACGCTGCCGTCGTCGGAGACAGCCTCCAGTAGAGGGTCAATGCCGATGCCGAGGCCATGGACGAGGCCGAGGCCGGTGATGACGATAGAGTCGGGCAAGAATGCCCGACCTACACGAACAGATGAACTCAAGAATGCGCTACCTCCTGAACTGAGTCGGGCAGGATGCCCGACCTACGCGGCGCCCAGGACAACGCAGGCATTGTTCCCGCCGATGCCCGCCGAGATGGACAGGGCGCGCCCGACCTCGCCCGGACGCGACTCGTTCGGAACGTAATCGAGATCGCACTCGGGGTCGGGCTCCCGGTAGTTGAGCGTCGGCGGCAGTACGCCCTCCGTGATGGCCTTTACCGTCGTGATGGCCTCGGCGCTGCCGGCGGCGCCCATCATGTGCCCGACTGCCGCCTTGATGGAACTCATCGAGATGTCGTAAGCGTGATCGCCCAGCACAGCCTTGACCGCCGTGGTCTCCGCCGGGTCATGAGGCACCGTGCCGGTGCCGTGCGCGTTCACGTAGTCAATCGCCTCGGGCGCGACGCCGGCGTCTGCCAGGGCGTCTTGGACGACCCGGGTCATGCCCGCGCCCTCACTGTCAGGCGCCGTCAGATGGTAGGCGTTGCTGTTCTCGGCCCAGCCAAGGATTTCGGCGTGAATCGTGGCCCCGCGCTGCCTCGCCGACTCGCGCTCTTCTATGACCAGCACCGCGGCGCCTTCGCCGAAGATCGTGCCTGAGCGGTCGGCGGAGAAGGGGCGGATATGCTCCGCCGTAATGGTGTGCAGAACGCTCAGCCCCGCCAGAGGCGTCGGCGCAAGGGCGTCAAAGCCGCCCGCCAGCATCACGTCTGCGCGGCCAAGGCGGATGGCATCCGCCGCAACGCCGATCGCCGCCGTGCCTGAAGCGCAGGCAACCGAGAGCAGATCAACCGGCCCGCTCAGGCCGAAGCAGGTAGTCAGGTGCTCCAGGCCGCTGTGAAAGCCGAACTTGGTGAAGAGGTCGGAGTCCGCCTCACCCTCCAGAAGGCCGGCGACATAGTCCTCCCATGAGGGCGCGCCGCCGAAGTTGGTGGCCAGCACCGCGCCGACGCCCTCGGAGACATCCCCAGACCGCAAGTTCAGGCCGGAGGCGCGCACCGCCTCGAAGGCCGCGGTCAGCAGGAACTGCGTGGCGAGGTCGGGCGGCTGGTCGAGGTCGAAGTCAGCGGGAGTGAAGTCCCAGTCCCTGACCTGGCCGGCGAGGTCGTTGCGCAGGCCCTCGGTCTCAAAGCGGTCAATCGGAGCAATGCCGCTTCGGTTCTCAATCAGGCCGTGCCAGAACGCCTCGAGGTCGTGGCCCAGGCAGGACACAACACCCATGCCGGTGATGACGGCATGGCGCGGAGCGCCCCCGGACTTCATCCCGCTGTCGTTGCCGTTCCCCATTGCCTACTGCCCATTCCCCATTGCCCGTCGTTCACATCCTCAGTCCGCCGTCCACGGAGATGACCTGGCCGGTGATGTAAGCGGCG
>JALGVE010000036.1 GCA_029820045.1 Candidatus Zipacnadia bacterium
CCCGCGCGCTGGGTCGCGGAGGTGCCCGGGCCCTCCATGGGGCGCGTCCATACGGCCCCGGCCCGGCATCCCGCCCGATGGGCGGGACGCCCTACACCGAAAAGAAGCTTGCACCCCCGCCAGCCAGCTAAAACCGATGCTCCTGGGGCGGGCTTGCGCCAGCTTGACAAGACCCAGGGCGGCGGTTATACTCTCGGCGAATTGAGCACTACACCAGCCGCCCCGTTGGCGGCATTTGTGATTATGACATACGACATTCAGGAGCAACTGGCACAGCCGGACGGCGAAGCCACGTGCCATCTGGATGCACCCGCGCCACAGGGCACCGGTGCGCGGTTCGTCGGTAACCTCACCGGCCAGATCCGGCTGCATAACATCGGACACGAGATAACGGCGCTGGGCCAACTACGGGCCGTGGCCGTGCTAGCGTGCTGCCGGTGCTTGAGGGAGCACGAGGTTCCCCTCGAGTTCGACTTCTGCGAGACCTGTAGTCTGACACAGATAGATGAGCCGGGCTCCTACGTGCCCCAGGCGGAGTTCGATGAGCCGGCTCCCATACCTATACTCGACGGCAACCTTGTGGACTTGACCGAGCTGGTCAGACAGTTACTCGTGCTCAACCTCCCTTCCCGTTCGTTATGCTCACCAGACTGCAAAGGACTCTGTCCTCAATGTGGGGCAGACCTGAACGTCACCACGTGCAAATGCCAACAAGAGGTCACGGACCCGAGGCTTGCTCCCCTTGCCGAGCTGCTGCACAAGGGCTAGTCGGTGGAACGCTCGTGACCGTACCGCACAGGTTGGAGAGGGTGGATCATGGCCGTACCCAAGAGGAAGCAGTCAAAGAGCAGGCGCAATAAACGTCGGACTCAGCAGACCGTTGTTATGCCCCCCATCATCCACTGTGCGCAGTGCGGCGCGCCGATTATTCCGCACAATGCCTGCAGCGAGTGTGGCTACTACAAGGGGCGCAAGGTTGATCACACCGTGAAGGAGAAGGAACAGAAGGGCGAGGGTGGTTAGGCCGGCCAGGGAGGTCCTGCCCCGACCAGGCAGTTATCGGGCGGCGGGCATCCACACGTCGTAGGAGCAGGGAATGCGGATAGCCATTGACGCGATGGGCGGTGATTTCGCCCCGGCGGAGATAGTCGCCGGTGTTGCGCAAGCGGCTGCCACCGGGGACGGACAACTCTCTCTCGTGGGACAGCCGGAGGCCATCGCGGAGCATCTCGAGTCTCCCTGCGAAGGGATTGACATAGTGCCGGCGCAGGAAGTCGTCCTCATGGACGAAAGCCCGCGCAGCGCCCTCCGCTCCAAGCCTGACTGCTCAGTGGCGCGAGCGGTTGAGCTAGTGGCGGAGGGGAATGCTCAGGCTGTGGTATCGGCGGGCAATTCCGGCGCCTTCATGGCTTTCTGCGTCATGCGGCTGGGTACCATCCCGGGCGTGCACAGGCCCGCGATCGCCATTACGATGCCAACTCCTTCGGGGCACCGGGTACTTCTGGATGCGGGCGCGAACGTGGACTGCAAGGCCGAGCACCTGCGGGACTTCGGCCTGATGGGGAGCATCTATGCTGAGCACGCGCTTGACATCCAGACCCCGCGCGTCGGACTGCTCAGCATCGGCAGCGAGCCGGGAAAGGGCAATGAGCTGACCAAGGGCGCCTTCGAACTCCTGCAGAACGCCAACCTCAATTTCGTCGGGAATGTCGAGGGTGACCAGGTTTTCACAGGTGGCTGTGATGTCGTCGTCTGCGACGGCTTCGTGGGCAATGTCATCCTCAAGAGCAGCGAGGGCAACTTCTCGACCATGCTGGGCCACGTGCAGGCCAGTATCAGCAAGAATGTGTGGCTGAGAGCTCTCGCGCCGCTGCTGCATCGGCCGTTGAGACGACTCAAGCAGCAGTTTGACTATGCGGAGTACGGCGGCGCCCTCTTGCTGGGTGTGAATGGCGTCTGTGTTGTCAGCCATGGGCGGTCGGACGCCCGTGCCATGATGAGCGCCATAGCCGTGGCGAACAAGGCCGTGGAGACGGAGATGATAGATCACCTCTCCAGCGCATTCGCGGAGCTGGTGTCAGTCTCCTAGCGAACTGGCGTCACTGTCTCTGCCTGATGCGCGTGCCTTGCTAGGGGGCGGGTTCTTTTCTTGGTGGCGTACCTGCCTGCGCGGCGGCAACGACCGCCAGGCGCAGGGGGACGCCGCTGCGTTTTGTTACGACCTTTCGACAGTGAGTATCGGAGGCTTGCTACCAGCAGCCATGACCCCTCGATCTGCTCCATCCGCCGTCATCTGTGGCGTTGGCTCATACCTGCCGGACAAGGTGCTCACCAACGCTGACCTTGAGCGAATCGTGGACACCACCGACGAGTGGATCGTCAGCCACACAGGTATCAGGGAGCGCCGCATAGCCGCCGACGACCAGGCGACCTCGGACCTGGCGCTCCCAGCGGGTCAGCGCGCTCTGCAAGATGCGGGCATTGGCCCCGAGGACCTGAACCTGGTCATTGTCACCACCGTCACTCCGGACCACTTCTTCCCCGCTACCGCCTGCATAGTCCAAGACAAGATCGGGGCGCGTAATGCCGGCGCCTTCGACCTGGTCAGCGGTTGCACGGGCTTCGTCTACGGCCTGTCCGTGGCCTCGCAGTTTATTGAGAACGGGCAGATGGACTATGCCCTGGTCATCAGCGCGGAGAAGCTGTCCTGCATCGCCGACTGGACCGACCGCTCGACGTGCGTGCTTTTCGGCGACGGCGCGGGCGCAGCGGTAGTGGGGGCTGGTGAACCGGACCTCGGCATCTTGGCCTTCGTGCTCGAATCGTACGGTGAGCATGGCGACCTGCTCCGGATCCCGGCGGGCGGCTCGCGCATGAGGATCAACGAAGAGATACTGGCGCGCCACGATGACTGCCTGCGCATGGAGGGTCCCGAGCTGTTCAAACTAGCCGTGCGGGGTGTTCCGGAGGTCTCCGAGAAGGTCATTGCCAAGGCCGGCCTGACCAACTCCGACATTGACTGGGTTGTGATGCACCAGGCCAACATCCGCATCATCGAGGCCGCCGCCAAGCGCATGGATATTCCCGAAGAGCGGCTGGTCGTCAACGTGGACAAGTACGGCAACACCTCGGCGGCCTCAATGGCCATCGCCCTTGACGAAGTTTACAGGCAAGGGAAGCTGCGACGTGGAGACAACGTCTTGCTGGTGGGCTTCGGCGCAGGCTTCACGCTGGGCGGCGCCGTGGTGCGCTGGGCGAAGTAGCCGGACCGTTTCGCATACCTTCAGCCGGGAGAGAGAGCCTTGGATTTCGCTTTCACTGAAGACCAGGAACTGATCTTCGAGGCGGTACGTGAGCTCTGCGACGAGGAACTCAAGCCGAAGGCCGATGAGGTGGATCGGGCGGGCGAGTACCCGTGGGATAGCGTCAGGCAGATAGCCGAGATGGACCTGTTCGGGATCCCCGTCCCGGAGGAGTACGGTGGGCTGGGCATGGACGTCCTGACCTGGGCCGTTGTCGGCGAACTGCTCAGCACCGGCTGTACCACCACCGGCGCGGTCTATGGCGCTCACATGCTAGCGGTCTATCCCATCCTGGAGTTTGGCACCGACGAGCAGAAGGAGAAGTACCTCCCTCCGCTGGCGACGGGCGAGAAGATCGGCGCCTTCGGGCTTACCGAGCCCGGCGCCGGCTCCGACGCCGGCGCCGTCTCCACGCGCGCGGAACTCGTCGGCGACCACTACGTGCTCAACGGCACCAAGATCTTCATCAGCAACGGCGGTGATGCGGAGACCTATGTCGTCATCGCCAACCTTCACCCGGAGAAGGGCACTCGCGGTCTCTGCGCCTTCATCCTCGAGAAGGGCATGGAGGGCTTCAGCTTTGGCAAGAACGAGGAGAAGATGGCCTTCCACTCGCTCTCGAACCGCGAACTCGTCTTCGAGGACGCCCAGGTGCCGAAGGAGAACCTGCTCCATCGCGAGGGGCGAGGCTTCCGGGTTGCGATGACCACCCTGGCCCTGGGGCGCATCGGCATGGCGATCGGGGCTGTCGGGCTGGCGCAGGCCGCCTTCGATGCGGCGATTGAGTACTCCCAGGTGCGCGAGCAGTTCGGTCAGAAGATCAGTGAATTCGAGGCGATACAGTTCATGTTGGCGGACATGGCTACGGAGATCGAGATGGCCCGTCTCATGTCCTACAAGGCGGCGTGGCTCAAGGACCAGGGCGGGGACTTCGAGAAGACCGCGGCCATGGCCAAGGTCTACGCCTCCGAGATGTGCTCGCGTGTGACAAGCAAGGCCGTTCAGATCCACGGCGGCTATGGGTACACCACGGACTACCCTGTTGAGCGTTACATGCGCGAGGCCAAGCTCTTCGAGATCGTGGAGGGCACCTCCGAGATTCAGAGGCTGGTCATCGCTAACCGCCTGCTCCGTGAGAACCGCCTCTCATAGGCTTCACGCGCGCGATACCAAAGAGATCGAGTGTCAGCCATGAATGTCATCGTCTGCATGAAGCAGGTGCCGGACACCTCGGAGGTCAGGATAGACCCCGAGACCAACACCATCGTGCGCGAAGGGGTCCCCAGCATTATCAACCCCTTCGATGAGAACGCCATCGAGGCGGCAGTGCAGCTAGTTGAGGAGCACGGTGGGAAGGTGACCGTGATCACGATGGGCCCCCCTCAGGCTGAACAAGCCCTGCGGGAGGCCCTGGCCATGGGCGCGGACGAGGCGATCCTGCTCAGCGACCGCGCCCTTGCCGCCAGCGACACCCTTGCAACCTCATATGTGCTCTCGTGCGCGATCAGGAGGATAGGCGACTACGATCTCATCCTGTGCGGCAAACAGGCCTTCGATGGTGACACAGCCCAGGTGCCCCCCGGCATCGCCGAGCAGCTCGGCCTCCCTCAGATTACCTATGTCATAGGGCTTGAGGTGGTGGGCGACAAGGTGCGGGCGCGGCGGCTGCTGGAGGGGCGCTACGAGGTAGTTGAGGCGCGTATGCCTGCCGTGCTGACGGCCGACAAGCACATGAACGAACCGCGGCGGCCCGGGCTTAAGAGCGTGCTGGCGGCAAAGAAAAAGGAGATACCCGTGTGGGATGCCGCCGGATGTGATATTCAGGTCTCTAGCTGTGGGCTGGAGGGCTCGCCGACGCGCGTCATCCGCACCTTTGCTCCTAGTCATGAGCATGAGGGCGAGATGATTGAAGGCGACCCTCGCGATGCCGCCTGTCAACTGGTGGAGAAGCTGGCCGCCGCCAAGCTTGTTTGACCTCTAACGTTGGGGTTATGCGATGGCAATATACATAGAAGAAGAGAAATGTACCGGCTGCGGGCTGTGCGTCGCTTCATGCCCCTACGGGGCCATTGAGATCGTCGAGAGCAAGGCACGCTTCACCGACGACTGCACCATGTGCGGGGCCTGTGTGAGCGCCTGCCCCCAGGGAGCCATCGTCCTGGAGATGCCCCGCAAGGGCGAGGTTGACACGAGTCAGTACCGCGATCTGTGGGTCGTGGCCGAGACGACGCCGGAGGGGGACCTCGCCGGCGTCACCATCGAACTGCTGGGCGAGGGCAGGAAACTGGCCGACGAACTCGATGCGCAGGTTGCCCTCGTGCTCATGGGTGATGAGGTGGGGGAGCTGGCTGAGAAGGCAGGCGGCTTCGGAGCCGACACGGTGTACCTGGTATCGCACCCCTCGCTCAAGCAGTACCGGACCGGTCCGTATGCGGATGTCCTGTGTGGTCTCATCAACAAGCACAAGCCGGAGATAGTGCTCTTCGGCGCCACCAGCATGGGGCGCGACCTTGCGCCGCGAGTCGCGGCGCGCATCAAGGCTGGTCTGACCGCTGACTGCACCGAGCTGTCAGTTGACCCGGAGACGCGCCTTCTGCATCAGACGCGCCCGGCCTTCGGCGGCAATATCATGGCCACCATCCTGTGTGAGTACACGCGGCCGCAGATGGCGACGGTGCGCCCCAGGGTCATGGACCGGGCCCAGTGGCAGGAGGGCCGCGAGGCGGATATCGTCGAGGTCCCCGTTGACATTGACGAGCGGTCCGTGGCAACGAAAATCGTGGAGGTCATCGCCGACGAAGGCGCAGGCGCAGTGAACCTTCAGGACGCCGAGATCATAGTGTCCGGCGGGCGCGGCCTCGGCGCCCCGGAGCACTTCGCACTTATACAAGAACTCGCCGACACGCTGGGGGCCACCGTGGGCGCCTCGCGCGCGACCGTGGATGCCGGCTGGATCCCTGCCTATCACCAGGTGGGGCAGACCGGCAAGACCGTCAAGCCCAAGCTCTACATCGCGTGCGGCATTTCGGGCGCGGTGCAGCACCTGGCGGGCATGTCCTCCTCGGACTGCATTGTAGCGATCAACAAGGACCCGGATGCTCCTATCTTCAAGGTGGCGCACTACGGTATCGTGGGGGACCTCTTCGAGGTCGTCCCGGAACTCATCAGCGCCATCAATGAGCGCCGAGGTCAGTAGCTATGCTCGCCTTCGTGTTCCCTGGGCAGAACTCCCAGTACGTCGGGATGGGCCGGGACCTGTACGACAACTGCGCGCCGGCTCGCGAGGTCATGGACGCCGCTGAGCGTGCCTTGGGTGTTGATCTGCTTTCGTTGATGTTCGAAGGCCCCGAGGAAGAACTCACGCGCACGGACATCCAGCAGCCGGCGATTCTCACGCACAGCCTCGGCGCTCTCGCGGCTGTTCGAGATGGAGGCCTGGAGCCTGACATCGTGGCCGGGCATAGTCTTGGAGAGTATTCCGCGTTGGTGGCGGCGGGCGTGCTGCCGGTGGAGGAGGTCGTTCCGCTTGTCCACCTCCGCGCGCAGCTCATGACAGAAGCCGCCGACCGTCAGCCGGGGGCGATGTCCGCCATCCTGGGCCTGGACGCGGAGGACGTTGAGAGCATCGTGCAGCAGGCGGGGCAGGAAGGAACCTGTTGCCTGGCGAATTACAACTGTCCGGGCCAGCTCATTATCTCAGGCTCGGTTGCCGGCATACAGCGGGCGGAGCAGTTGGCCTCGGAGGCCGGCGCAAAGCGGGTCGTCCGCCTGAGGGTGAGTGGGGGGTTTCACTCCCCTCTTATGGCCGGCGCGGCGGAGAGGTTCATAGAGCGGCTGGGCAAGGTCCGCTTGCAGAGCGCCAGGATCCCGGTGGTCTCAAACGTGGATGCAACACCACGCACTGATCCGGAGGAGATACGCGACGCTCTGGGCAAGCAGATGACCACCGGCGTGCTGTGGGAGCAAAGCGTGGACGCTATGATGGGCCAGGGCGTTGAGGCTTTCGTTGAGGTTGGGCCGAGCAGGGTGCTGACCGGCCTCATCCGGCGCACGGGCGCCACGGCTCGGTTGCTGAACGTCGAGGACATGGCGTCCCTCGAGGAAACGCTGGAGGGGCTCAAGTAGACGATAGGCGCGCCAACCTGCGGGACAGAAGCGGCATGCCGTTGTCGTAGTCCCGCATCCCGCCTCTCGCATCCCGCTTCTAAACAGGAGGTGTTCGGTTGGAACTCAAGGACCAGGTTGCCGTCATTACCGGCGCAGGTGGTGGCATCGGCGCTGCGATCGCGCTTACGCTGGCGGAGGCTGGAGCAGCCATCGTCATCAACGACGTCGTCGCTGAGGCGGCGCAGGCAGTGGCGAAGCAGGTTGAAGAGCGCGGGGTTAAGGCGTTGGTGAACGACGCCAACATAACCGACGCCGAGCAGGTCGGGGCGATGGTGGACGCGGTGATGGAGGAGTTCGGCCGCATTGACATCCTGGTCAACAACGCTGGCATAACCCGTGACGGCCTCCTGGTCCGCATGGACGAAGAAGCCTGGGACCTGGTGCTGGCCGTGAATCTCAAGGGCGCCTTCCTGTGCACGAAAGCCGTTGCGCGCCCGATGATGAAGCAGCGCTACGGGAGGATCATCAACATGGCCTCCGTGGCCGGCGTCGCGGGTAACGTGGGGCAGGCGAACTACTCGGCCTCAAAGGGCGGGCTCATAGCTCTGACGAAGACCACGGCGCAGGAGCTTGCGGGTCGCAACATAACCTGCAATGCTCTCGCGCCTGGCTTCATTGACACGCCCATGACGCGGGAGCTTCCTGAGGAGGCCCGCGAGGGATGGCTGTCGCGCATACCTTCGGCAAGGCCCGGAACCGCTGAGGACGTGGCCCAGGCCGTGCTGTTCTTCGCAGGTCCAGGCGCCGCCTACATCACCGGACAGGTTCTGAATGTAGACGGCGGCCTGATTATGTAGTACCCTACCGGGGAGCCGGCGTCGTGTCGGCTGACCCACCTGAGAACGGAGATGAAGAGCATATGGCATTGTTCGAGCAGGTCAAGGACGTCATCGTTCGGGAGCTTGCCGTGCCCGAGAGTTCGGTCACAGAGAGCGCAAGCTTCGAGGGCGACCTGAAGGCGGACTCCCTGGACGTGGTCGAACTCGTAATGGCTCTTGAGGACGAGTTTGATATTGACATCCCGGAGGAGGATGCTCAGAAGATCAACACTGTCGGGGACGCGGTGCGATACATTGAGGAGCAGCAGGCGGCCGGATAGACTAGCTATCTGAGGTCGCGAACGCGTCCGGAGGCCTGTTGTCGGTCCGGCCAGGCCGCCGGGCGAGATGTTCGGACGCGAGAATCTGGATAAACCAGGTGTGTGAGGCGCCGTAGATGAGCGAGCGTGTTGTCGTCACCGGAGTTGGGACTCTATCGGCTTTCGGCGTGGGCCTGGATAACCTCTGGCAGGCAGTCCTGGAGGGCCGCACCGGCATAGGTCTTATCCAGCGCTTCGACGCCAGCGAGTACAAGTGTCAGCTTGGCGCGGAGTTCGTGGACTTCGATCCCAGTGATCGTATTGACCCGAAGTTGTCCAAACGAGCGGACCGCTTCGCTCAGTTCGCCCTGTACGCCGCGGACATCGCTCTGGCAGAGTCGGGTCTTGAGATCACCGATGACAACCGCGCCCGCATCGGGGTGGTCATAGGCTCTGGTATCGGCGGGATGGAGACCTGGGAGAACCAGTTCGAGCGCCTGCTCAAGAGAGGCCCTGATCGCGTTTCACCCTTCTTTGTGCCGATGATGATTATTGACATGGGCTCCGGCTTGGTCTCCATGGAGACGGGTGCGATGGGGCCTAACATGGCGGTGGTTACTGCCTGCGCCTCAGGCGCCCATGCGATGGCTGTGGCCGTGGACCTGATAAAGACGGGCCGCGCGTGCGCAATAATCACGGGTGGGGCGGAGGCGGGCATCACTCGGTGCGCCCTGGGCGGCTTTTCTTCGGCCGGGGCGGTGTCCTTTCGCAACGACGATCCTGAGCATGCCTGCCGGCCCTTCGACCGTGATCGCGATGGCTTCGTGATGGGTGAGGGCGCCACTATCATGATTGTTGAGGGCCTGGACCATGCCCTCGAACGCGGCGCGCCCATTGTCGCGGAGATCATCGGCATCGGCATGAGCGGCGACGCCTATCACATCACTGAGCCGTCGCCCGACGGCGGTGGGGCTGCCTTGGCGATACAGGCGGCGCTTGACGACGCCGGCCTGAGTGCGTCCGATATTGACTACATCAATGCGCATGCCCCCGGCACCCCCGCTGGCGACGCCAGCGAGGCCAAGTCGCTGGTTGCTGTGCTTGGCGACCATATCGCGGAGGTCCCCATCTCCTCCACGAAGCCGATCCACGGCCACATGCTGGGCGCGACCGGACCGACAGAGTTGGCCGTGTGCTTCGAGGCAATGCATCATAACGTCATACCGCACACGCTCAACTGCGACAACCCGGACGTGGACCCCAGGCTGGACCTCGTGCGCGGCGAACCCCGGCAGGCGCCCGTGCGCACTGTGATGTGCAATTCCTTTGGCTTCGGCGGGCATAACGTTGTCCTGATCGCCAGGCAATTCGAGCAGTAGCTACCCCTTCGCCCTCTCCCGCAGGTCGTGCGTCGGGACGGCGGACGACCATCCGTGTCGGCGGAACTCACGGAGGCGCCTCCGTGGCAAACGAATCACTTCAGCAACTTCGGAAGGCCCCTGGGCTGGCCGAGATACCCGAGGAGTTGCTCGGGCACGCTCTGCGGCACGGCTCGTATGTGCGTGAGCGGGGACTGGACGAACTGGAGAGCAACCAACGCCTGGAGTTCCTTGGTGACGCGGTGCTCGACGTCGTGTTCGCCGACCTGTTGTACCGCAAGCACCCGGAACTGCCAGAAGGCGACCTCACTCGTCTGAAGGCGGCGCTGGTGCGTAAGTCGGCCCTGGCACGGGTGGCCAACGAGATGGGCCTCGGCAAGGCCCTGCTGCTAGGCCGGGGTGAGGAGGCCACCGGCGGCCGGCAGAAGGCCTCGCTGCTGGCCGACGCTCTTGAGGCTCTCATCGGCGCTGTCTTCGTGGGAGGTGGGTGGGAGGCGGCCCGCAACTTCGTCATGGAGCACTTCAGTTCGGTGCTGGCCGAGGCGGAGAACGCCGAGTCGCTGCGGGACAACAAGTCAAGCCTCCAGGAGCTTCTCCAGGGACAAGGGATCAAACCGCCCGCGTACCGTGTCGTAAGAACGGAGGGGCCTCCGCATAGCCGGCGCTTCTGTGTCGAGGCGGTGCTGGACGGCAGCGTGATTGGGACCGGAGAGGGAAGGTCGAAACAGGCGGCTGAGCAGGCCGCCGCCGCCGTGGCGCTGGAGGCCGTGGACGAATGGCTGCCGCAGCAATAGCCCCAGCAGGCCAAGGCGCCATGCGTGGGCTGCCAGCGGCCCATCTGCACAGTCGCCTGTGCTGCGCGGTTGCGCTCCATGCGCTGCACCTCGCTGCGATGGCGTCGGCGCAGGGGCTCCGACTTGGTGGTGTTTCTCGATACTGTTGCTGTCTTCGGGAAGAGGCAGAGAATGCCGTTCGTAGGTCGGGCTTTCCAGCCCGACTCGTCAGTCGTTTCCGCGACGGTTATCGGCGTCGGGCAAGAATGCCCGACCTGCGCTGATGCGTGTCGGCTCGGCCGTGGGCTTGCGATGCTTCTCGCGTGCGCGCTCCTCCTCGGTATCGCGGCCTCGGCACACGCAGGCGAGCGGCCCACTGCGGGGCCGTTCGTTTTCGTGTACGGCCTTCAGGGGCCGGGAGCGCCGCAGAAAGCCTCGGCTCTAGGGTGCAACACCATCTACCTTGACCTGCCCCCGGACGCTCCCGCGCAGCTCGCGGCCTTGCGCGCGCTGATAGATGAGGCGGGCGACGCGGGCCTGCGCGTCATAGTCGGCCTCCGCACCAAGCTGGATGGCGCGCACACGCTGTCCGCGACGAACACGGAGTACCGGGAGGCCTTGCGCAAGTGGCTGGAGGTTGTCATCGGCGGTCTGCGCGAGGCGCCCGGGGTCGTAGGCTGGGCCACGGACCACTACCTTGAGCGCGACCTCAAACCCTCCTCCGCCGGCTTCCGCGATTTCCTGGTGGCAAGGCACGGCTCGCTTCAGGGGATAAACGCTTTCTGGGGCGCGAGTTATCGGTCCCTGGGGCAGATCAACAAGGCCTCGGCACGGGCCCTGGATGACGAGCAACCATTCGGCGTCGGGCGGCCCTCGATTGATGCGGCTGAGTATGAGCGATGCGCCTTCCGGGACGTGATGCAGCTTTGGGCCGACGAGATCCGGCGCCTGGACCCGGACCGATTGCTCTTTACGGGTCGCGTCTCTCTCTATCGCAGTCTTGCCGCGATCCCGGACGCCTACGATGTCGTGATGCCCTTCATGCCGCCCGACGTCCTGGAGGCAGACGAGCTGACGCACAACGTCCACGGCGTGGAGATGGCGCGCCGCGGCGGGCGCTTCGAGGTGCTTCCCTGGCTGCGTGTCCCCGTCCCGCCCAGTGAACTCTACTCCGCGAACGCGCTGACCTCGTGGATCATGGAGGCGGGTCTGCGCGGTGCGGTGGGGATCGGGCTGGACGATTGGAGCCGAGTGAGCGCGTATGACGATGTGCTGGAGGTGGTTCGGCGGCAGCTTGCCGAGGCGCTCCGCCAGCCCGCGCTGTTCCACGAACCGCCCTCGCCTCCCGCGGCCGTCCTCTATGAGCCCTATGCGGGAGGGCGAGAGTTCTTCAACAGAGCCGTGTACGGCTACATGGAGGGCTTCGCCGTGCCTGACTTCGCGGCGCTGGCGTACAACTACCGTCGCGGCACCATCTTCGGTGGGTTGGACTACTTGTGTCTCGAGGACCTCGGGCAGGTGTCGCTTGACAACTACAGCGTCATCTTCGCGCCCTTGTGCCTGCATCTACCTGCGCCGGCAGCGGCGGTCTTACGGCGTTACGTGCAAAGCGGCGGCGCCCTGATGGGTGACCTGGGCCTGGGTATGTACGAGGCTGGCTCCTGGGACCCGGCGGCCGGTCCTCTCGCTCCCTTGTTCGGGATTGCGCAGGCGACCGACATGGACGCGCGAGTAGGCAACCTGTCCGTGGGGAACCTGCACAGGAAGCTACCCTCGGTCACGCTCGGCCTGCGCACCTCCGGCGCCTTCGTTCCTGGTCAGGCTCAGCGGCTTGATGGTGGCACGATGTCGCAGCGGAGCTTCCACGGCGTCGCCAGCGAGATGCAGGGGTACACCTTCCAGGGCCCGAGCTGCTTCGTTCGATTGTACACCGGAACCATCCCGCTGGCCTCGATGAGCAGGCGTTTCGACAAGAAAGGACGCCCCCTCTTCCTCGGCCTGAGCGCGAATGATGCCGGCCTCGGGCTGACGGTCTTCGGCTCGTATCCGATCTGGAGCTACTGGCCTCCTGACGACTATGCGCATGCCGCGCTGCACCTCGACCTTATCGGTCGCCGGGCGAGGTACCGCCTCTTGGCGCCGGGACTGGCGGCGGGACAGATCGAGCTGGCTGGCTCCGAGCAGGCTGTGTACCTGTACAATCGCGGTGCGCGGACGAGTGTGAACGTGCTGGCCGGCCAGGCCGATGATCGCGCGTATCTGGGCGCGGTGACAACGTTGTCGGCGGCGGAGCGTGACAGTTCGGGACGCAGAACCGGCCTGGCCCGGCTGCGGCTGGACCTGCCTGCGGGAGGCCTGGCGCAGGCGGCGGCGCTGCCCCTCCGGGTGCGTCCCTACCAGGGCCAGGCGAGTGTACGGGTCATCTGCTACAGCGCCGGTCTCGTGTCCATGCAGGTTGGCGGCAACGGCTCTGAGCTCAGGACGGGTCGGAGTCCCGGCGAGGCAGGGCCCAGGTTCGTCGGCGGCGAGCCCACCATGATCCGGTTTACAGTGGAGAGCGGCGCCTACCCGATTGCGCCTCGGTCCAGGCATCAGGTTGTCAAGCAGGAGGAGGGACAGCAACCGCAGAGCCTTCTGCTCACGGCAGACTACGCTGGCCGCCTGGACTTCTCCATGACCTTCCGAGGGGGCAGCCTGTCAATAATCCCCGCGGCTGGCTCGGCCTCGGCGTCCGGATAGACGCCCCGGAGTCTTGACCAGGGGTAGCTTGCCTGCGCTGCGCCTCGGGCAGGATTGTGTCCCGGCGGGGGCGAAATAAAGGGGCGGGAATGAAACCTCGGTGCGACCCTAACCGTCTGAGTGGGAACCGTGAGCTATGCAACGCGGGGAATCTGACGGAGGAGGCTGTCATGAGCACACACAAAGGCGCACTCTTGGGCGCTGTCGCAGCCATCTTGGCAGTGGTGCTCGTGGGGTGCGGCGGAGGATTGCTGGAGACCCTGCTGGGGCTGGTGTCACTTGGGAATGCGGTGGGCGATGTGAGGGACCTCTTCGATGAGGGTGATAACGCCGCTGAGTTCCGAGTGCTGCTGGACGGTCAACTCCTGCCGGTGCATCCCGCCGCGAATGGCGACTTGACGCTGACCGGTCTTCCGGAGGGTCAGCACCTGCTTCAGGTTGTCAAGCCTAACCGCGTCGTTGGGAGTGTGACGATGGTCACCGTTGCGGCCGGCACCTCCATGGACGTGGGAAGCCTCGAAGCCGTGCATGGTGGTCGCATCACGGGCAGTGTTGAGGCCGAGGCCGCCGGCGGTGGATTGCTCCCGGCCCGGCGCGTGCTCGTTGTTGCTATCCCCGGCGGCGCCGCGGCGGTGGACGCGACACACACTGAGGCTATTACTGTCCCGCCGGCGGCGACATACTATGCGGCCTACACTGACGGCAACGGTGACTTCAGCCTGGACGCGTTGGAGCCGGGCGACTACCTTGTCACCGCTGCGCTGGCCGGCCACAAGGCGGACGTGCAGCTCATCCAGGGGTTGGTGGCTGGTCAGGGAGTACGCAACCTCGCCCTGGAGTTAGCGGTGGACCCGGACGCCGCGTACGGCGAGATCGGTGGCGTCGTGAGCGGCAGCGTACAGGGGGGTACACAGTCCCTGTCCAACGCGCTGCTGAAGGTCCGGCTCGCTCAGGGCTTCAGGCCGAAGATACCCGCGCCGGTAAGGGACAGGATCGCGCAGGAGTCCGGAACAACGCTCATGACCGCGCGCTGGTTCGCGTGGAAGAAACTCTCGACGCTGACTGACGCCGGCGGAAGCTACCAGTGGCCCTGTATGCCGGGCAATCTGCGCCTGGACTGCTTCGCCTACGGGTATAAGTCAGAATACCAGGATATCGTAGTGACAGGGGGCGCGACCACCTTCGCCAACTTCACCCTCGCCCCATTGTAAGAAACAGGTGGCGGCGAGGTGTCTTGTCGGCTATCTGCCGCGCAGGCCGACCTACGTGAATGATCGGGAGTAAGGGCCTGTCTGAACTATGCAGCAGGACTTGGTCTTCAATGCTATGGTACGGCGGCGCTACAGTTCGCTGTTGGTGATAGCCACCTTCGGCTCGGCTGTCGCTCCCTTTGCAGTCGGCCTGGTGCTGGTTCAGACCTTGTGGCGCAATGGCGAGGGCCTGGGCCCGCCGTTGACGGTGGTCGGCGCCCTGGTGCTCGCCGCGCTCGGTCCATGGTACGTTCAGAACCGCCTGGGTCTGGCGGGGAACAGGGCGCTCCGAGCCAGGCTTTGGCAGCGCGTGCGCGAGCAGGCCGAACAGGCTCCGCGCGGGGTTAAGCCGGTTTTCGTTGGGTTTGCCCCCGGCCGCGCCGTGCAGACCTGGGACGGAGACACCGATCAGGACATCGGCTTCCTGGCCGCGTGGGGAGATACCCTCGTCTACTTCGGTGACCGGTATTGCTGGCACCTGCCCAGGGAGCGTATTGACAGCATCGAGCCGATGCGCCCGGCGGCGGGGCTGGGGAGGATCGCTATCTCCTGGCACGCGGCGCGCGCGAGCAACCGAGCCTTCACCCTGGTGTCGCGGGAGGCAGGGGATATCCGGGGCGCGGAGCGCGCCACCGGCGAGTTGCTCAATCAACTGTTCGCGTGGGCGGCTGCGCCGGCTGACACTAGTGTCAGGGCGCCTGCTCTGGGGCTCCCGCCCACGGATGCCTCGGGTGGCGTGCCACTTGACGCCACGCCCGGTGGGTCCTGTGCGGCCGTCGTCGCCGTGGCGGTCATCACTGTTCTCGCCGCCTGGCAGGTGGCGATGCCCCTCACGCAGGCCGGCGAGTACTACCTTGCGATACTCTGGGCCGGTGGCATATCAGTCCTGGGAGCCACGACCGTCAACATCGTTCTGCGCCTGCTCCAATGGGCAGAGACCGCTGACCGGGCAAGCCGCGCCTGAAGCCTCTTGAGAGCAGGGTTCATATTGCGTCCCGCCTTCCTGGAGATAGACCTTTCCGCCATTGCGCACAACGTCCGGACCATCAGGCAGATCGTCGGCCCCAAGGTCGCAGTGTGGCCGGTGGTCAAGGCCAACGCCTACGGCCACGGCGCCATCCCGGTCAGCAAGGCGGCGCTGGAGGCGGGGGCCGGTGGGCTATGCGTGGTGCTTCCTCAAGAAGCCCTCGAGCTGCGCGAGGCGGGCATCACGGCGCCGATCCTCGTCATGGGTCCGCCCTCCCCGGATGAGGCTCCCCTTATCATTGAGCACGATGTCGCGGCGACGCTGAGCGACGAGGCCCACGTGGCCATCATGGCCGAAGCCGCGCGGCGCGCGGACGCGATCGCCCGTGTTCACCTGAAGCTGGACTCGGGCATGGGCCGCCACGGTGTGCGGCCGCTCCTGGTCGAGCGGGTGGTTGAGGCCCTTGCCGCCGAACCGCAGATTCGCGTCGAGGGCGTATACTCGCACTTCGCGATGGCCTGCGCTGAGGACCTCTCCTGGACGCGGCATCAGCTTGAGCAATTCAAGGCGATGCTCTCGCGGCTGCCGCGCGAACTCATGGCGGCGGACCCGGTTCTGCACATGGCTAACAGCGGCGCCATCATGCGCGTGCCGGAGGCTCATTTCGATGCCGTGCGGCCGGGCGCGATCCTTTACGGTCTCAATCCGGGCTTCGACCCCGCACTCATGCAGAACCTGCGCCCGGCGCTGACGCTGAGAGGCCGCCTGGCGACCGTCAAATCGGTAGAGGCCGGTGCGCCCGTCGGGTACAACTGCACATACCGCTCGCCTCGGGATACGCGCATCGGCCTTATCCCCCTTGGCTATGCCGACGGCTATCCGCGCGCGCTCTCCAACAACGCCGAGGTGCTGGTCGCCGGCCAGCGGGTCCCGGTGGTGGGCTTGGTGTCCATGGATTGTGTTGCGGTGGACCTGGGCAAGGTGGCTGAGGCGCGCGTCGGCGACGAGGCCGTGCTCATAGGGCGGCAGGGTGACGAGCAGATAACCGTCGAGGAGTTGTCGGCACGCGCGGGCACGATAGTCGAGGAGCTTGCGAGCCGGTTGACCGGCAGGCTTCCCAGACGCTATCTGGGAGCAGAGGAAGGGGAAGACCAGTGACCGGCGCCGGAGGCCCTTCAGTCTCAGTGCGCGTGCCCGCCACCACCGCCAACCTGGGGCCCGGCTACGATTGCCTCGGCCTGGCGCTGGGGCTTCACAATGAGGTGACCCTGTCGCGGGCGGACGAGGTTCAGGTCGCTATCGAGGGGCATGGCGCCGAGGCTTTGCCCAGGGATGGCTCACACCTTGTCCTCCAGGCCGCGCGCGCGGCTGCCGAGGCAGCCGGGGAGGACTTGCCGGCGCTTGCTCTCCACCAGATCAATCGGATTCCTCTGGCTCGCGGTCTCGGCAGCAGCTCGGCCGCCATCGTCGGAGGCATTGTGGCGTGCAATGAGTTGCTTTCGCTGGGGATGAGTCGGGAGCGCATGATTGATATCGCCGCCGAGGTGGAGGGGCACCCGGATAACGTAGCGCCGGCGCTGCTCGGCGGCTTGACAGTGTGCTGCGTTATTGAAGGGCGTGTCCTTGTCGAGCGGATGACGGTCGCGCCGGGGCTGAGCTGTGTAGTAGCCATCCCCGACCACGAAGTTCCCACCACCGAGGCTCGCAGCGCACTCCCGGAGAACGTGCCGCACGCGGATGCGGTGTTTAACCTCTGCCGCTCCAGCCTGATGGTCGCGGCGCTAGTGTCGGGTGACTTCGAGGTGCTGGACGAGGCGACGCGGGACCGGCTGCATCAGCCCTACCGGGCGCATCTCGTCCCGGGCATGGAGGATGCGATTGACGCTGCGCTTGGGGCGGGCGCCCATGGCGCGTGTCTGAGCGGCTCCGGCCCGACCGTCGCTGCATTTGTCACGGAACGTGGGGAGGAAGTCGGCGAGACCATGGTGAATGCCTTCGCGCAAGTGGGGGTCAGCGCTGAGGCCGCAATCCTGGCCCTCTCAAGCGAGGGCGCACAGGTGTTTCGATGAAGCGAGCAAGAAGTCGCAAGAGCCGGGAGACAGGCCCGACTGCAATCCTGGCGCTTTCAAGCGAGGGCGCGCAGGTAGACGGTCCCAGTAGTGGGCCGCCGGTAGGTCGGGCTTTCTAGCCCGACTCGTTGTGCGACTACGAGATCGGAGTGAGATGCATTGAGTGACCTAACCGCGCAGGATGTGGCAGCCGCCGTTGACGCGTACACCGACCAAGCACGCGAGTGGCTCTCGGATATGATCCGCTTCCGCAGCGTGCAGGGCAATGAGCAGGAGGTGCAGGCCTACGTCCTCGATGTGCTCAAAGACTTGGGCCTCGACGCCGAATACCGCGAAATCCCGGACGACATCTTTGACGACCCGGAGTACAGTCACAACGAGAACGAGCAGTCCTACGAGGGCCGCTACAATGTGGTGGCGACTAAGAAGGGAACGGGCGGGGGGCGCAGTCTGATCCTGCAGGCTCACACGGACGTGGTGCCGGAGGCCGAGTGGACCGAGGCCTTTGACCCCAAGTGGGACGGAGAGTATATCACCGGGCGCGGCGCCATGGACGATAAAGGCCAGGTCACTATCATTCTGGTGACGCTAGCGGCGCTGCGCGACCTTGGGGTCGAGCTTGCCGGCGACCTGGAGACGCAATTGGTCATTGAGGAGGAGGTAGGCGGCAACGGCGCACTCGCGCTGATTCGCCAGGGCTGTCAGGCGGATGGCGTCGTCATAGGCGAGGGCTCCAGCCTCAACGTATTCCCCGCCAACCGCGGGGCCATCTGGTTCCGCGCCAAGACCACCGGAAAGTCAGTGCATATGGGACGCCGCAACGAGGGCGAGAACGCCATCGAGAAGATGATGGAAGTCATCGCTCGCATGTTGGACTACGAGAAGGAACTCATCGCTGACAGCGCCAACTATCCGCTCTTCGAGCGCTACGAGGCGCCGGTGCAGATATGTATCGGCACCATCCTCGCGGAGGGCTGGCCCTCGATGGTCTCCGCTGAATGTGTGATGCAGGGCGGCGTCGGCTTCCTGCCCAACAAGAGCATGGATCAAGTCAAGGAGGAGCTTCTGGCGGCGGTTATGAAGACGGACGACCAGTGGCTCAAGGAGCACTTCGAGCTGACCTACCCGAAGCTGCACAACGACTCGTACGAGATCCCCGGCGATCACCCGCTGCCGGTGACGCTCAACACGGCGGTGCGGGAGTTCGGCGTGGACTCCGAGATCTTCGGGTGGAATGTGAGCTGCGACGCGCGGCTGTATGCCAAGCTTGCGAACCTGCCGACCGTGGTGTACGGAGCGGCGGACATCGTGCAGGCTCACTCGACCGGCGAGAAGGTCAAGATGAGTGAGATCATGGACGGGGCCAAGGGCCTGACCCTGGCCGTGGAGCGGTGGTG
>JALGVE010000146.1 GCA_029820045.1 Candidatus Zipacnadia bacterium
CGGCGTTCCCATCGCGTCTCGCGGGGCGCGGGCCGGGCTGAAGCCCGGCCCCTCCAACGGCTCCCGGCCCGCGTAGGTCGCGCTTCCTAGCCCGACTCTCAATGCGGCGCGACACAGCTCCCGGCCCTACTCAGAAGACCTCACACCCACCAGCCAGCTAAAAACGATGCTCCTGCACTCACTATCGGGCACTGCGACACCTGCTTGATGAGACAAGTTTGTCGGCCCCCCGGCCCTGCCATGCGAATGAAAGGCTCATTCGAGCGGTGAGCAGTAGCCCTAGTAATACGGCTGCTGGTAGCTCCCTAGCCGCTGGCCGCCGCGGCCCAGCGACCAGTCCCTCTCCTCGAAGGGGAAGGCCTTCAGGCCGAAGCCCAGGCGGAACTCGTCCAGGTCCTTGTTGTAGGTCAGGGACCCGATCCAGCAGTGCAGGTCGCGCGTCACCCTGAGGTTCAGGTGGTCGAGGTCGTTCGTGTAGCCGCTGTAGCTGCTGATGGCCTCCAGCCGCCAGAAGCGGTGCGCCCGCCAGTCAAGCTCCAGGTCGGCGCTGCTCAGGTCACCCGCGTCGAGGTCGTAGCGCGAACTCATGGTCAGGTACAGCTTATCCGGCCGCGCATACATCCAGCGCAGTTGCAGCGGCCGCCAGATGGAGCCCTCGATGTCATAGCCGCCCATCACTTCCCAGCGCGTGCGGGCTGAGGTATCAAAGGTAGCGCGCAATCGCGCCTCGCGGTAGCGGTCGTCCACGAAGTCGTACCCGCTTGAGAGCTCCACCCGCGAGCGATTCAGCGCCTGCCGGACAAGCTGCACGGAGAGGTCATGGCGCCGGTAGCCGTAGTCACGCCGCAGCGGGGAGTAGCCGTGCACCGCGCCGAAGCCGTAGGACAAGCGGTTGTGCCAGTGGGAGCCGAACTCACTCTCCAGGCTGGCGCTCAGGCCGTCGGTATACCGGGCCGAGCCCTCATCGTAGAAGGCTTGACTGAAGCTCCCGCTGGTGCGCAGTTGGCTGTGACTGCCCAGCCGCGTCGTCCCCCCGCCCAGATTCGTATCTATCGAGACCATGGACACATGCTTCTCATCCGGATACTGGATGAAGTGCCCGGCCCGCAGCGTACTCCTCAGCGGCACGCGGCCGAAGATCTCGAAGCCGTTCAGCCGGCTGCTGTCGGTGTTGAGCACAATCTCAGGAAGGCTGTCCAGCCCGTAGCCCGTGGCGCCGGCTTCCTCGTCGCTGAGGTCCCAGCGTTTCTCGGCCGATAGCGCCCAGTCTAAGTGCGTCCGTCTCTCCTGGTACTCGAAGTCGCTCTCGAAGCTGCCGTAACTCGGGCGATCGCCCCCGTAGCTCGACTCCCGCCAGACTGACTGCAGGTTCCAGCCAGCATCGAAGCCCAACCGCTGGCGGTGCGAGAAGTTCATGGTGTAACGCCTGCTATCCGAGTAGGCGCTGTCCGCGCGCGAGTGCTCGAACCCCAGCGAGGTGTCGGAGCTCGACACAGAGTGACGCAGGCTCATGTTGCCCGACATCATGGTGCTGGCGCCCGCGTAACCGCTGTTGCGCTGCAGGCTCAGGCTGAGGTCCGAGCCCAACGCCTCATTGAAGTGATAAGTGTGACGAGCGCGTCCGCTGAAAGCGCCCATTTCCGGCTCCAAGAACAGTGAGAGCTGGCCGCTTTGCAGAGCGCTATCAAACTCGTGCTCGGCCCCGAAGCCGATCCCGCGCTTCTGAGTCAGGTGCAGGCGAACGAGCCCATCGCCGTAGTCCCCGGCCAGGTACAGGTAGGCGAACTTCGCGTAGTAGCCCTCAACCTGATTCTGCCCCACCGTCGGCAGGAAGCGGTTCTGGCGGCGGCGCATTGACAGCACCAGGTCCCACGGATAGCGGAGGGCCCGGTGGCCGAACACCTCCAGGGTCGGCTTGCGCAGCACTACCTTATCGTCGGGTAACACCGTAATGCGTCGGGAGGTCAGGGCGTAGTGCCGCTTTGGCAGGTCGCAGGTAGTTGCGTAGCCGTCGCGGACGTGGATCGGTCCGCCCTCCTTCTCGGCCTCCGTCGCGCTGCCGCCCACGTAAACCGGCTCGACGATGCCCGCCTGGAAGAACTGCGGCTGGATGGTAGTGGCCCCGCCCTCCACGCTCCATTCACCGGTGTCAAGGTTCACTCTGAGCCTGGTAGCGGTGGTGCGAACGTTCGGGGTCTCGATGACCACGTTGCCGCGGAATTCGCCCCAGACCCGGTCCTTGTCCAGCTCCCCCACGTCGGCGTGAACGACAAGATCGCGGTACTTGACCACCACGTTGCCCTGCGCGCCGGTTATGCCCTCATGATAGTACACGTTCTCCGCCGTGATGGAGACCTCGTCCTTGTTCAGCTCACGGGGCCAGGTGTCCGCGCTCTCCGCAGGTTCGGTGGCGGCTGGTTGTGCGGTGGGGACCTCAGCCCCCTCGGGGGAAGCTGGCTCCGTGTGCGGGCCGGCCTCAGGCGCTGCCGCTTCTGCGGCAGCACCTTCGTGCGGCCCCTCCGCTACGGTTGTCACCTCGTACGGAGTAACCTCTGTGCGGGCAGACGCCCTCGTCTGCCCCGCCCTCGTCTGCCCCGCCCCCATCTGCCCATTTGCCTGGCAGGTGAGGGCACCTGCCGGCACAACGACACCCCCCTCCGCTACGGTTGCCACGTCTTCCGGAGAGGCCGTGCGAGGCCATCCCGCGGGAGCGGGATGCGCTGAGGTCGGCCCGTCGTTGACATCCGCTGAGCGCGTGCTCTCATGGGCGGACGGCGCACTCTCCTCCTGCCCGAGGACAGGCGCGCACAGGCGCGCATGGCCGAAGAGCATTGCGGCCGCCATGATGCAGCACCAGGTTGTCGTACGCTGGCGATTGTACATAGTTATCCGAGTCGGCTCACCGGACCCAACGGATGCCCAGAACCGCGAGTATTGCCAGCAGCACGTTCTGTCCCCACGCGGCGACCGCCGGTGGCAGCGCGCCTGCCTCCCCCAGCGTCCGGGTCCAGATCATGATGAGATAGTAGGCGAAGACGATGATCATCGTCGCGAGAATCCCGACCAGGCTCTGCCCCCGCGCGAAGCGCAGCGTCACCGGCCCTGCCAGCATCGCGAATATCAGGCAGGAGGCTACCAGCGCCAGGCGCGAGTGCAGTTCCACCGCGTACGAGCGGCCTGCCCCCGGGCTGATCTGCTCGCGTTTGTTACGCTCACGGATGAGTTCCGCCAGCGGCATCTCCGCAATCCCCGTGCTCCCGGGGAGGCCGGTCGCCGCCTGCGCCAGGTGGCGCAGGTCAATATCCACGCTGCCCGCGCGGCCCCAGGTCATTTCGCCTTTCTCGTTCACCATGAAGAAGCGCGTACCCATCGGGTAGAGCTTGTCTCCGTGAAAGACGGCGCGATCGGCGGTGAACAGTATCGGAAAGCCAACTGGCTGCGCCTGGAAGATCAGCAGGTCCCCCAGCTCCCCGCGCTCGGGAGACCTCGCGCCCACGTAGAGGTGAATGCCCTGGCCGGTGTCCGTGAACTTGCCAGGCTGGAAGGCCAACGATTGCCGCCGCAGCACCATGTCGCGCACAAGTTGGTCCGCCTGAGCCCGCGACCAGGGCACCACGTTCTCGATCAGGCCCAGGCAGACCCCGGCGGCCAGCAGCCCCAGCAGCCACAGCGGCAGCACCACGCGCGCATAGCCCACGCCCCCGGCGCGAATCGCGGCGAACTCGTTGTCGGAGGCGAGGCGGTTGACGGCCAGCGAGCAGGCGAGCAGCACCGAGACCGGCAGCGCCATGACCGTCGCGTTCGGGACCTGAAGCGCCACGAATCGCAGCACCGAGGGCAGGGGCACGCCGTGCTGCACGATCACCTCCACCACGCGAAAGAGCATGTGGCCGGTGATGAGCACGATGAAGGCCAGCAAGGCCATCAGGAACGGCCTCAGCGCCTCCGACAGGATATAACGGTCCACTATGCGCATCGCCCACCACTTTGCACAGACGGCACGGCCTTCGCGCGTGTTCCACGGGCACACGAATAGCGACAGTAGGACAGGCGCCCTCGCCTGTCCCGATCTGCCTCTGGCGCCCAGGCGGGGGCGCCTGGGCTACCATGCCTGCCGGTACGACAGGCGCCCTCGCCTGTCGCCCGCTGCTCACTGAAGATAATTCGGCGGAAGGCGGGCCAACACCTGCCCCGCGAAGCCACGCAGCCCGGCGGGGAGGTCTCGCGGCCCGCAAGCGGAAGTAAGACTTCGTCTTCATAG
>JALGVE010000037.1 GCA_029820045.1 Candidatus Zipacnadia bacterium
CCGGGGCTGACGCGAATCGAGCGCGCGCCGAGCGTGACCGCGGCGTCAATCGTCGCCCTCATCTTCGACAGTTCAGCAAAGCGCTCCTCTGCGCTCTCGGAGCTGAACTCCGCGCCTGGATACGTTCCCAGGTTCGCAATCCGCACCCCAACGCGCTCTGAGAGCGCCAGCAGCTCATCCAGGTCGCACTCGGCCGGGTCCTCGGAGAAGTGAGGCATACGGCCCCACAAGTCGGCCTTCTTCACGCCGGCATCGGCGAGGACCTTGAGGGCGTACTCGGCGTCACGCTCGCGCAGACCGTAGGTGCAGGCGGAGATGCGCATCTCGTCCATGGCAAGACCCCCTTCGGGAAACGGCAACGACTATCAGCGCAGAGACGCAGAGCGCGGAGAGAGGGAACGGCCAAGCCGGACGCTGGTCCCACCTTCGCTGAAGCTTCCGCCGTCGCCAAAGCGATGGCGGATGAAACGGCGGGCAAGCCAGCCTCTCCGCACAGCGACGTCGTGGCTGGTCAGCCGCGCGGCGGGTTCCAGGCGACACTCGCCAGGGTCTCGAGGCCATCCCAACGACCTGACCAACTGGTGTACAGCAGCCCCAGGCAATTCATCCCCCGGCGTCGCGCCTCGCCAGCGACAACGCCCCAGTTGTGAGAGCAGGTCACATTGTCCCACGGCGAGCCGGTGAACTGAAAGCCGAACCGCTGGAAGTGCTCGAAGCTGCTGCGCCCGGCGGCCAGCGGCTGCGTGGCGCCGTAGAACCAGACATTCTGAATGATGTCCTTCGGCACGAGGTCGAGCTCCTCCTCGTGCTCGCCCCTGAACCAAGTCCCGTTGTGGAACGGGTTCAGCGCGTCAGCCCACATCATCACCTGAAGGTCCGGGTCAACCTCGTGGGCCGCGTCGTTGAGCTTGCGCACGTCCTCAGCCAGTATCTGCCCGCCGGTCAGGTTGCGCTTGAGGCAGCGGCTGTCACTGTTGACCACGCGCGGCTCGTCGTGGCCGATGTGCAGGTACTTCGGGTGCAGGTAGTTGATCGTGTTCTCGATGGCCGGGATCATTATCTCGTAGGTCAGCGGTTCGGAGGGACAGTACGGGCAATTGCCGCTCTCGACCCGCGAGACCCAGTCGTAGCTGGCCAGCACCACGGCGCCGTCGGGTATGCGCCCGTCGGCAATGCGCCTGACCTTGAAGGGCGCGGCGTCAGAGCGGAAGACGTATTTCATCTCCCCGGGGATGACCTCGTAGTCGCGGCCCTCCTCATAGGTGACGCTCTTGTCCTCGCTGGTCAGCACGATGTCGGTGCTGGGAGTGCGGATGACGTTCGGGTGCTCCAGGGCGACAGGCTCCGTGCCCGCGAGAGTGAGCTTCTCGTCGCGCTGCCACTTGCCCTCGGCAACGTTGGGGTTGATCCCTAGCTGTATCCCGGCCCAGCCGCCGCTCTGCAGCTCCGGTATCGGCTCGATCCCCCACTCGCGGAAGTCGGCGAAGGCCTCCTGGGCGGCCTTACGGTTCTCGGGATCGTCCAGGTGAAACCAGATGCTGTCCTCGATGACAACCGCGTTCAGCTTCAGGCGGGCATAGCGATGACACCAGCTAAGCCGCTCCTCCCGGTCCCGGGGCAGGCCGGACTTGTAGGTGCCTCGGAAGGGCAGGGCCGGGCGGTCGTTGATGTCACATGCTGGGACGAGGAGTACGTCGGCGGAAGCGCCGCTTGCCGTGTCCAGCAGGTCAACGAGCGTCATCAGTCCCCAGAAGGCGCCGCGCTCGGTGGGCGCCTCGATCTTCCCTCCATCCGCATCCACGTGCAGGCGGTAGCTCTCGTTGCCAGGCCAGGGCTTCTCCTCGCCGGAGACGTCTATGACGACCGGCGGGCCCAGGCTCACCTCGTCGGTGAACTCTCCCCACCTCTCGCGCGCGACTTCGGCAAACAGCGCAATGCCCCTGGCAATGAGCTCGGAGTCGGGCGCGCGGAACTCGGGCAGGACGCCGCGTGGGAGCGTCAGTCCGCTGGATATCGGGCCGATGCGCGCGCTTTGCGGCATGATGGTCAGGCGCCCCGGGCTTACCGCGAGGTTGTCCACGCAGGCCGTGCCACCGCGAGCCGTGGCAGTGATGACAACGACCGGTCTCGCGCCGCGTGGCGAGACGAAGTTGACTCCTGACCGAGCCCATCCGCCCGCCTTGGGGTCAGCAGCTCGGGTGACGCCGGCCAGCTCGGCGCCGGAGGCCTGGTCAACGACGGCCATTCGCACGTCTCCCCCTTCGTCCAGCTCGCTCACCTTCAGGTCGGCCTCCAGCCGCAGCAGCCGGTCCTCGGGCGCCGTGAGCGGATGGGAGACGCTGACTGGGCCGCCGCGGGGGTGCAGCGCCAGGTGGCGCTCGCCCCTCCCCTCGTTGGGCAACTCAAGGCGTGGCGTGGAGTCGAGGTGCCTGCCAAGCCCGCCTGCCTTGATCCCGTAGACCTCTGCGTACGCTTCCCCGCGCAGGTTCTCCTGATCGGCCCAGACCGTCAGCCTGTACTTGGTCTTGGGCTCGCAGGGGATGTTCTGCCAGACCCTCCTCTGACTGCCGGGCGCGGTCCGCGTAATCCGCAGGCAGCCGTCGCCCCGGCCGTGGTCCGGGTCCCAGAAGATGGCCTCGCCCACATCATCCTGTCCCCATCCGGTCAGGCGGTTGCCCTCGGCCTGGTCGAAGCCCGCGTTCGCGATGGTCAGGCCGTCTATGCGCACCTCGTCGAACCAGACCGTCCCCGTCCCGCGCTGCAGGCGCAGGTAGACGCGGATGGTCTCGTACTCGCCGCTGTCGAAGTCCATGACCAGGGACTCGGCGCCGCCGACGCGCCGTACGCGCGCCGAGCCATCCTCAGTCTCGACCGTCCACCCGGTCAGGCGGGAGCCGGGCATCTCCTCGAAGTCCTCACTGAACCAGGTGGGCTCGGCGGCGAGGGTAAGCGGTGCGGTAATGAGGAGCGCGACTGGCCAGATGAGATGTCTCATTGGGGCACCTCCGATCAACGGCGGACGGGACCGACCAACGGCAACGGCGTTCACGCCAGACACACCGAGAGCGCTGCGCGTTCTCACGACAACAGCCTCATGGCGTCGGAGCAGAAACTCCGACCGACCAACGGCCGGCAGACGAGGCCTCACTTTCCAGAAATGCAGGTGGCTCCGTAGGCCAGCGTCGTCGTTGCCCTGCGCAGGGGCCGCCCGAGGGCGGTTCTGCTGGTCCCGCCCACGGGCGGGACGAGGCAGGCCCGGGCTTGGGGCAACATGGGGACAGGCCCTCATTTCGGCATACGGCACCGAAATGGGGCCAGTCCCCCGACGGCGATCCGTGCCCCGCACGCGCCCGGGGAGCTTGGCGATATGGTAGGATCCCGCCCGCTGGGCGGGACCGCGGTGAGCGGCAGCCGCGCCTCTGACCCCGCGCGCATTTCTCGAAAGCAAGGGGGCGTCTGCCCCAGCACCATGTCACGGCAGCGGGAGCGGGATCTCGGTCGCGCCGCCCATGTACGGGCGCAAGACCTCCGGGACCACCACCGATCCGTCCGCCTGCTGATAGTTCTCCAGGATCGCCGCCAGCGTCCGGCCACACGCCAACCCAGAGCCGTTCATCGTGTGCACATACACCGGCGGCGCCTCCGGCTCCGGCCGATACCGAGTGTTGCAGCGGCGCGCCTGATAGTCGCCGTACTGGCTGCACGAGGACAGCTCCAGCCACCTGTCCATGCCCGGGAAGTATGCCTCCAGGTCGAAGGTCTGTCGGGGCTGGTGGCCGAGGTCTCCCGTGCACAGCGCCACCCGCCGATAGGGTAGCTCCAGCCGCTCAATGATGGTCTCAGCGTTCCCCGTGAGCCTCTCGAGCTCCTCGTCCGCGGTCTCGGGGGTGACGAACTTCATCAGCTCCACCTTGTGGAACTGATGGACGCGGATCATGCCGCGCCCCTCTTTGCCGGCGGCCCCGGCCTCGCGGCGGAAGGAGGCTGTGTACGCCGTGTAGTGCTTCGGCAGGTCTTCGGCGGCCAGGATCTCTCCCTGGTGCATGTTGGTCAGCGGCACCTCGGCGGTCGGGATGAGGTAGTAGCCATCAGTGGTCTTGAAGAGATCGTCCTCGAACTTGGGGAGGTTCGCCGTGCCGATCAGCGAGCGCGCGTTGGCGAGATAGGGCGGGAAGACCTCCGTGTACCCGTGCTCACGGGTGTGCGTATCCAGCATGAAGTTGATGAGCGCCCGCTCTAGCGTCGCGCCCAGGCCGACGTCCATGGTGAAGCGGGCGCCGGCGATGCGCGCCGCGCCCTCGAAATCGAGGATCCCCAGGCGCGTGCCCAGCTCCCAGTGGGGCAGAGGCTGGAAGTCGAAGCGGCGCAGCTCACCGCGCTCGTAGAGCACGACGTTGTCGGAGTCATCGTCACCGTCGGGCACCTCGTCGAGCGGGAGGTTGGGAAGCTCCAGCATGAGGGCCTGGAACTCGGCCTCGACCTGCTCCAGCTCCTGCTCGGTGTCCTCGATGCGGCGGGAGAGATCGGCAACCTGCTCCTTGAGCTGCTCCGCGCGGTCCCTGTCACCGGACTTGTAGGCTTCGCCTATCTGCTCCGAGAGCGCGTTCTTCTCGGCGCGGAGCCGCTCGACAGCGAGCAGCTCGCGGCGGCGGGCCTCGACCTCGATGAGGTGGTCAAGGTCGAACTCGTAGCGACGGCGCCGGAGCGCCTCCCGGATGACTTCGGGACTCTCGCGGAGGATCTTGCGGTCAATCACGGTCGTTGTGCTCCCTTCGGGCGAGCGGGCACGGCGAACGGCAACGGCCGCCTCACCCCCGGCCCCTCTCCCTCACAACGGCAGTTCGGGAGAGGGGAGAACGCCCAAGAGCTACCGGGTCAGGGCAGGACCCGCGGTCGCCGGAGCTTCTTGGCTCGCTCCGGGCGGGATGGCAGACAGGAATGTCCCGCCTCCTGCAAGGGGGCAGCCCTGCGCGACACGAATGTCGCGCCCCCTGTAGGGGGACAACCCTGCGCGACACGAATGTCGCGCCCCCTGTAAGGGGACAGCCCCGCGCGACACGAATGTCGCGCCTCCTGTAAGGGGGCAGCCCTGCGCGACAGGAATGTCCCGCCTCCTGTAAGGGGCTAGCCCCGCGCGACAGGAATGTCCCGCCTCCTGCAAGGGGGCAGCCCTGGGCGACAGCAATGTCGCGCCCCCTCCACGTACCTGCCGCTACTGTCGAGGGGCGCCGACATTCTTGTCGGCGGCCGTAGCTTTCTCGTCCGTAGAAGCCTTGGCGAAGGCGGAAGCGCAGGTGGGTCGGCGGCCGTTTGCCGTTTCCCCATTCCCCATTGCCCACCTTCAGGAGAAGGCGATGAGCAAGAAGACAAGGTACAACGGAAAGCCGACCAGCAACGCCCACGGCGATAGGTGACCCCGAACACGCATGTGTATATACACCACAGTGCCGGAAGTCAAGGCAATGATCGCGGAGGCCAAGGCGTTCTTGTCAAGCACCCACGGCGTGAAGAGCAGGCCGATAGTGACCGGAATCGTGCTCTGAAAGACCATGGCGCCGGTGATGTTGCCCGTCGCCAGGGTGTCCTTGCCCTCCCTTACCCACAACACGCTGTTGAACTTCTCGGGCAGCTCGGTTGCGATGGGCGTGATGATGATGGAAAGCACCAGCGGCGAGGCCGCGAAGTGGTGCGCGATCTCGGTGAGGTGGTTCACGAACACGTGCGCGCCGACAAAGATCATGCCCAGGGAGAGGAGCGTCTGCGCCAGGACCCAGCGCAGCCGGGGCACAGCAGCGTGCGGGGCCAGCCGCAGGGGCGAGAACTCCTGCTCCTGCGCGATGCTCGCGCCGGTGCGGAGGTGAATCCAGACATAGTATGCGTAGACACCGACCAGGATGATGCCCAGCGCCCACTTCGCCTCGTGCCAGGGCAGGAAGGAGGCGCTGATGGCGACCACGTAGACGACCAGGAAATAGCCGAGATCGTGGCTGAGCACGCGCGCGTCCACCGCCATCGCGGCCGACTCGCGCCGGCCACTCCTGGTGAAGGCGAGCACGGCCAGCCCGGTCACCGTGAAGGCCAGCGTGGCGAGCATGAAGGGCGCACCCAGGATGCCGCCGGTGCCGACCGCGGTAGCCTCCTCGCCGCCGATGAGGAGGATAGCGACGATGGGCACGATGGTCTCCGGCAGCGCGGTGCCGACCGCGGCGAATACGCTGCCAACCGCGCCGGCTGAGAGGTCCAGCTTCGCGCCGAGCCACTCGACCGCATTGGTGAACAGCTCACAGCCAAAGAGGATGATGACGAGAGCACCGGCGGCGAGGGCGAATTCGATGATCAACCGATCAGGCCTCCGAATCTGTAAGACCGAACGACACATGGCAACAGCATTCACCGCAGAGACGCCGAGAACGGCAACGACTAAACAGGTCACGGCAACCGCGTACGACTCACTCGCTCCGAGCAGGGGCTCCGACTCGCCAACGAGACGAGCCGTTTGCCGTTTCCCCATTGCCCGTTGGCGATTGCCGATTCCCCTTCCTTCACCCCTTCACGACGGCGAGCGGGCAGAGACGGGCGACGCGGCGGGAAATGCCCGCCTCATGGCAAACCTCAACCACCCGGTCAACATCCTTATACGCCTCGGGCGCCTCCTCCGCCAAGGTCTTCTTGCCGGCGGAGCGCACCACAATGTCCTGGCGGTTGAGCTTCTCAAGCACCTCGGAACCCTGCTGGTAACGCAACGCCGCCTTGCGCGACATCCGCCTCCCGGCCCCGTGGCAGGTGGAGCCCCAGGTCTCCTGCATCGCGGTCTCAGTGCCCAGCAGCAAGTACGACGCCGTGCCCATGTCGCCGGGGACGAGCACGGGCTGGCCCAAGTCACGATAGCGCTGCGCCACCTCCGGCCGGCCCGGCCCGAAAGCGCGCGTCGCGCCTTTGCGATGCACGCAGAGGCGGCGCGTCTCCCCCTCAACCGCGTGGTCCTCGAACTTGGCGACATTGTGAGCGACGTCGTAGACAAGCTGAAGGCCGATGCGCTCGGCGCCCACGCGCAGGACTTTCTCGAAGGCCTCGCGCACGCGGTGGGTGATGATCTGGCGATTGCACCAGCCGTAGTTCGCAGCGCAGGCCATGGCAGAGAAGTACCGCTGACCCTCAGGCGATTGCACGGGCGCACAGGCGAGCTGGCGATCGGGCAACTCAATGCCGTACTTCCCGGCAGCCTGCTGCATCGGCGGCAGCGAGTCGTCGCAGACCTGATAGCCGAGGCCGCGGGAGCCGGTGTGAATCATCACCGCGACCTGGTCGGGCTCAAGAATGCCCAGGCGGGAGGCGGCCTCCGGATCGTAGATCTCATCAACGCGCTGGACCTCCAGAAAGTGATTGCCGCTGCCCAAGGTGCCGAGCTGCGGCCGGCCGCGCTTGAGGGCGCGCTCAGAGAGGGCCGAGGGGTCCGCGCCGGCCAACTCCCCATGCTCCTCCGTCACCTCCAGGTCGTCCTCGGTGCCGTAGCCCTGGCGCACCGCCCAGCGGGCGCCCTGCACCAGGACCTGCCTGAGGTCCTTCTCGCTGAGCCGCATCTCGCCCTTGCCGCCGACGCCGGAGGGGACCTTGTGAAAGATGCGGTCACAGAGCGCATCGAGGCGCTCAGAGACCTCCGCCACGGCCAGGTCGGTGCGCAGCAGGCGCACGCCGCAATTGATGTCATAGCCGACGCCGCCGGGCGAGATGACGCCCTCATCCAAGTCGAAGGCAGCGACGCCGCCGATGGGGAAGCCGTAGCCGTAATGACAGTCGGGCATCGCCAGGGAACTGCCGATAATCCCCGGCAGACAAGCGACGTTCGCAACCTGCCCCAGGGCCGGGTCGGTGCGGAGGTCCTTCAGCAACTCCTCGTCTGCATAGAGTATGCCATCAGTACGCATGCCTGCGTTGGCATCACGAGGGACGCGCCAGCGATAATCATCCAGCCTCTCGAGCTGACCCTCGAACTGCTTGGCCACAGCAGGCCACCTCTTTCGGACATCGGACACCGGAGACCGCACATCGGACTAACGGCGAACGGCAACGGAGGACCGCAGAGATCCCGCCCAAGGGCGGGACAGAGAGCGCAGAGAATGACATGACCAGAATTACGGCGAACGGCACGGGGGCGCGGGATACGATCCGGCGCCTCCGACACGTCTGACACCCCAAGGGCACGACGTTCGCACAACGCGGCCGCTGGAGGACGGTCACCCTCGCCGGCCGGGTGTGCGGCCTCTCCCGCTCCTCGAGCGCTCCCAGGCCGAGTCCCAAGCGCGCTGGCCCCACTCCGGCTGAGGCGTGTCGTCAGTCGTGCGCGGGGCCGGCGGCGGGCGACACGCCAGGCAAAAGCGCCCTGTGCCAACGAAATATGCGCCGCAGCTCTCGCACCGCGTGTAGCCGTGCTCAGCCTGCCAGCGGCGGGCCTTCGCCTGCGTGACCAGCACCGCCTCCACCCGCTGGCGCAGGCCCTCGTCCACGAGGTCCTCCACCTCAGCGCGAATGCGCTCGCACTCCGCAGGCGTAAGCTCGATGGCGTCGAGCTCCGCCTCCGTGGGCGGCGCCGGCAGCTCGTGGCGACGGGCCCTCACCGGCTCGACGCTCGCGCTGCCCGCGCTGCTGGGTCGAATCTCCTTGACGAGATCGCATCCGAGGCGCTCGTTGAGCCGGCGGATGATCTCGGGCGCGTCCAACTGAAGCTGATTCGCGCGCGGCGCCGAGTCGCAGCGCACGTAGACGACGCCGTCGGACACTCGCGTCACCGCGCTGAAGCGGGCATACCACTGCCCGGCCACCTCGCCCCAAACGAGAGCGCAGAGCTTCTCGCGGGAGGTGTCTAGGAGGCCGGTCTCCCGCAGGAAGGTCTCCAGCGCTTCACCGAGCGAGGCGCGCGCGGGGTCGTGGTTATCTGAGTTGTCCACCGCGCGGTCACCTCCAACGGGCGAGAATCACCAATCGGCACAAAGCCGGATAGGGAACGAGTAACGACAGGCCTCGACAGGGAGACAGTCCTCCGGTGTCGGATAGCTTCTCCGACGCGCGCTTGCACGGCTTGCGGCAGAAGGAACATTCCGCGTCGGTGCGGGTCTCACCTGCCAGCAGGCAGTGCGTGCGGCCCCGGCGGTCGCTATTCATAGCCCAGCACGTGGCGGGGCTGAAGCCCCGCCGTCCGTACGGCCTTCACATCGGGTCTCCCGCCTCGCGGGCCGGCGGGCGCTCGCGCGGGGCTAGTCACACAGGTCGGCGTTGCCGTTCAGGGCGATGACGTTCGCGCCCTTGCAGCGCTGCCGCAAAGGGTCGGGACAGGAGGCGCTGGTAACGATCATCTGCTCATAGTGATCCTCAAGCCGCAAGAGCGCGGCGGCGCGCTGCGGGTCAAGCTCCGAAAGGCAATCGTCGAGCAGCAGGATCGGCTCGGTCTTGCCGCGCTGGCGGGCGACCGCTGCCTCGGCGAGCTTGAGGGCGAGGGCCGCGGTGCGCTGCTCGCCCTGAGAGCCAAACCTACGCAGGTCCACGCCTCCAAGCCTGACGGCCAGATCGTCGCGATGGGGGCCGACCAGAGTCGTCGCGCGGCGGATTTCCTCCGCATGGCGCGCCTGGAGCTTCTCGTAGAAGGCCTGGGCCACGCCCTCCTCATCGCCCTCGAGACTCACAGCGGGACGATATGTCACCTCCAGCGGCGGCGCGCCCGCGCCCAGGTGCTCGTGAAGCGGCGCCGCCTCCTGCGCAAGCGCGCGGGCGTAGTCGGCTCGGTCCACACAGATGGCTGCGCCCACCTCAACCAGGGTCTGCGTCCAGGGCGCAAGCCTGGCGCCATCGCCGCCGCCCTCCGCGATAGCCTTAAGCAAGTGATTGCGTTGGCGCAGGGCCCGGCGATAACGGGCCAGATCGTCAAGATGACGGTGGCTGAGCTGGCCAAGGCCCGTGTTCAGGAAGCGCCGCCGAGCTGAGGGCGGGCCCTTGATGACCTCTAGCTCACCTACCCAGAAGAGCACCGCCCGGACTCTGCCAACGAGTTCCCGGGACCTGTCCAGCACCCGGCCATCCACCTCGACCGTCTTGGCGGCGGGGGAACCCACCGCCTCCCCATCGCGGGCCCCAGTACCAACCAGCGTGATGCGAATGGTCAGGTCATGGCCGTCGCTCTCGAAGACGCCGGTGACGCGCGCCGATGGCTGTTTCCAGCGGACCAGCCGGCTGAGAGCGGCGGCACGCGGGGAGGTCGTCGTCGCCAGGAGGTAGATGGCCTCGAGGATGCTGGTCTTACCGGACCCATTCGGCCCCAGCACAACTGACAGCCCGCGAGGGAAGCTGAACTCGGCCCGCTCATAGGAGCGCAGGTTCTCAAGGAGGAGAGACTTCAGGAACAAGGGCGGCGATCACCACCGAAGATGCGAGCAACCGTGGGCCGGCCTCGCGCGTCCCGCCCGCTGGGCGGGACAGAAGCGCCCTCGGGCGGCCTCTCCACACAGCAACGACATCGCTCGGCCGCGGGGACATCTGCATTTCCGGAGAGTGAGGAGAGCATCTGCACGGACAATTGAAAGGCCTCGTCCTGGCAGGCGCCTCCCTGCCGTGGCTCCCGCGTTGCTCTTTCCCCAAGCGTTCTACATTATCTGCATGGGCATGATGACGTAGGTATAGTCCTCGGAGTCAAGGGGCTTGAGCACGCCCGGGCTCAAAGGCTCAGAAAGCTCGAGGACCACGCTCTCGTCGGGGATCGCCTCCAGCGCCTCAAGCAGGTAGCGGGCATTGAAGGCAACCTCGGTCTCTTCGCCCTCGAGACTCGCGACGACGGTCTCCTCGACATGCCCGACGTCCTGCGAGTCGGCAGTGACGACCACGGACTCAGGTGTGCCCTTGAGCACCACGCGGTTCGCATCCTCGCGAGCGACGATCAGCGCGCGGCGCAACGCGGCAGCGAGCGCCTTGTTGTCCACGGTCAGGCGCCTCTCGGACCCCTCGGGCAGGACCTTCTCGTAGTTCGGGAACTGGCCCTCAATGAGGCGCGAGGCGATAGTGACAGAGCCGATGGAGAAGGTGACCTGGTTGTCGGACATTGCCAAGGAAGCGGGCTGGTCAGACTCGGGCTCGAGGACGCGGAGGACCTCCCTCAGAGCACGGTGGGAAATGATGGCCTCGCGGGGGCGCTGTATCCGGATCGCGGCGGTGAGCTTGCGCAGAGCCAGACGATAAGTGTCAGTCGAAACTACCTGTATCACCTCGGGCGTGATCTTGAAGAGCGCGCCGGTCAAGATGGGCCGCGTCTCATCCTGAGAGGTGGCGAAGACCGTCTGCGAGAGAATGCTGTAGAGGTCACGCTGCGACAGCTCGAACTCATCAGGCTCAGCCAGGGGTGGGAGCATCTCGAAGTCTGCGGCCGTCATGCCGCGGATCTCGTAGTGCGACTGGGCGCTGGTGACCTTCAGAGTGCTGTTCTCATCGGCTTCCAGCGTCACGTCGCTGACCGGCAGTGAGCTGACCACATCACTGAGAAGCCGCGCCGGCACCGTGACCGCCCCCTCGCCGGAGACCTGAGCGTCAATGGTGGCCTCAAGGCTGATGAACTCGAGGTCCGTAGCCACAAGCCTGAGAGAGTTGCCCGCAGTTTCGAGATAGATGTTGTTCTGGACAGGCTGAGTGCTGCGACCTGAGACGCCGTGGGAGACGGTCTGCACAGCGTCGTGCAACTCAGCCTGGGGGCAAGAGAGGTTCAACATTGCGGCGGCCTCCTTATACATCTCAGCAACGCCGATGTCGGTGCAGGTCATAGGTTAACGCGAAAGCGAGAGTCCGTCAAGTCAGATTTGCCGCTTCACGCTGCGAACCCCGGGAAAGGGGACAAGCCCGGTGATGGTACAGCCTCTTGAGCAGAGAACGCCAACAGCATCTCCACGTGCTCGATAACGACCATGTCTACTCGAAGAGCATTGTCATACGGACTCATACAACTAAGCACTAGAGCCCAAGTGGTTGGTTCATAGGCTCCTTTGGTCTTCGATAAGGGTTAGGGAGCTTGAGAAGTCCACAGCCGGTAGTAAGGGTGTAAGGGTATATGTACCTTTACTACTCCTACTACTACGTCCGTGGAAAGCGTGCATAAGGGCAACGAGGCAAAGGTACGCAGGGACTCCCGCGGAAGGAAAAGGTGGGGAAAAGGTGCGGGATTCGTCTACAGTTTCCACAGCTCATAGGCCAGAGAGGAGTTGTGCCCAGCACTTCTAGAGGCAATCCACACTGTACCCACTGTCTGGCTACTCGAAGGTGGCCTTCAGATCGTTGATGAGCCAGAGGACCTGCTCGTCGTGCTCGATTGCCTCCTGAACCTTGTTGTAGGAGTGAAGGACAGTAGAGTGATCACGATTGCCGAAGAACTGACCGATGCGGGCGAGCGAGTTGTCGGTCAGCTCGCGCGCCAGATAGATGGCGACCTGGCGCGCCCAGGCGATATTCTGGGTGCGCTTCTTGCTGACGATGTCCTCGGCCGGACAGTTAAGTTCGGAGGCCACGTAGTCAAGGATGTCCTGGAGGGAGATGCGGCGGTCGGTGTGCGAGGTTGAGTAGTCACCGATGATCTCCTCGGCGAGTTGGCGGGTGATCTCAACCTGGTTGAGCGAGGCATAGGCGCAGAGCTTCAAGAGCGCGCCCTCCAGCACGCGGATGTTGGACTCTATCTTGCTGGCAACGTACTCCAGCACGTCGCGGCTGAGGTGAACGCCCTCGTTGAGCGCCTTCTTCTCGAGGATGGCGACGCGGGTCTCGATGTCGGGACTGCGCAGGTCCGCGACAATGCCCATCTCCAGGCGGGAGCGCAGTCGCTCGTTCATGAGCTGCAAGTGCCTGGGCGGGCAGTCGGAGGCGATGACCACCTGGCGGTTGGTCTCGTAGAGAGTGCTGAAGGTGTGGAAGAACTCCTCTTCGGAGGCGGGGCCCTCGATCTGGGCGATGAACTGGATGTCATCCACCAGCCAGCAATCCACCGAGCGATAGTTGCGGCGGAACTGGTCAATGGTGTTGTCGCGCATGGAGGAGATCATGTGATTGACGAAGGCCTCCGCCGAGATGTAGACCACGCGGTAATGCGAGCGCTCGGGGTCGTTGGCGATAGCGTGGCCGATGGCCTGTATCAGGTGGGTCTTACCGAGGCCGGAGGCGCTGTGGATGAAGAGCGGGTTGTAGGCCTTGCCCGGGTTCTTGGCGACCTGGAGCGCGGCGGCGTGGGCAAAGCGATTGCAGTCGGCGACGACGAAGTTCTCGAAGGTGTACTTGGGATTGAGTGGAGCGGCCTGCATCTCGGAGGAAGGCTGGGCTCTCGGTACAGGTGTCTCGACAGGGGGCAAGGTAACTGGTGCGGGCGGTGAGGGAGGCGCTGCGTTTGCCGGCAGAGTCTCCATCACCAACTGCACAGGTTGCTGCGCCACCTGCGCGATGCAGTCGCCGATGACCTGGGCATGATGGCGCTGAAGCCAGTCCCTTGCGAAGTCGCTGCTAACACCTAAGCGAAGTCGCTGGCCGGTGTACTCTAGCGCGACCGCGTCGGCGATGAAGGCATCGTAGGTTGCCTCGTTGATGTGCTCCGCGAGGATGGGGAGAGCAGCATTCCAGAGTTGGTCCGAGGTCAGGCTGGTCTCTTGAGACATCTCGAATACCAATCCTTCGTCCAGCGGGCTTTGGCGCGACCGGCAACGGTACAGGCAGGGAGAACCTGTCCGGAAAAGGGTCTCGATCAGGGCGGGAAAAATGGAGCGATGGGGTCGTGCAAAAGGTGTTCGATGAAGACCGCAACGCGGTGTATTGTGGAAAACTCTGATTGTCAAGAACGGCCCTCTGAGCCGCCAGAAGGCGCTTCAGAGCGGGGCTTACAGAGTTTTCCACAATGTTCTCCACACATGTGGAAAACCTCGTGTGCCCTCCCTGCGCCGGTTCACTATAGCAGATTCATACGGGCAATGCAAACAGATTCAGGAGAATCTTCTTTGGGCGCCCGTGCACTGCAAACGACCGCCTCACCCCCGTCCCCTCTCCCTCGGAACAGCACCTCGGGAGAGGGGCGAACGGCGCGAAAGGCACAGGCTTAGCGCTGCCGAAGGCGGCCATCGGAGGGGAGGAACAACGACCGCCTGACCCCCGTCCCCTCTCTCTCGCAACACCAGCTCGGAAGAGGGGAGAACGCCTCGGCGAATCATCGCGGCAGACGAGGGCGTCTGCCGGCACACGAAGGCCTGTTCTCCCGTCAGCGCTGCCGAAGGCGGCCATCGGAGGGCAGGAACCAGGGTTCGTTAGTGATGAGCAGGACATCGTAACGGATCTCCGGAGTCAGTCGCTGGAGAGTGAGTTCGTGCTTGCCCGCCGGAAGCTCGACGGCGATGAGGTCGGTGCTCACCGGCCTGGCCCAGGTCCAGAAGTCCGTGCGGATGTCGTGGGGCTCGCGCTTGCCGGCGTCGGACTGCAGCAGGCTGTCGGGGACGCTCAGGTCAGTGAGACCTCCTCCGACGGTCGTGAGGGGCTTCTCGTCCAACAGGACCTTCACGTTTTGCTCGACCGCCGCGCCGCGTGAGGAGGCCGCGCCGCGTGGAAGGTAGCGCAGCCAGAGATAGTACTTGCCCTCGTGGGGGATATCGGGCCGCCAGGTTACCTTGGCGGCGGCGAGCTGGTCTGCGTCCGCGGACTTGGGAAGGATCACGTACTTGTTGGCGTGCGTGCCCTCGGCCTCAGCCTGGTCGAAGGGGCCCTCAAGCTGGGCCTCATCGAAGGCGAGCTCCAACTCGGCGGGCGGGTGAGCCGCCTGTGGGGTTGTCGCCTGGACCGGAGAGCTGAGAGGACCTTCGTTGCCGCGGCGGTCAACGGCAGTGACGGCGTAGTGGTAGGTGGTCGCCGCGCGTAGGCCCCAGTCAATGAACTCGCAGTAGGTGGGGGAGGCGAGGAGGCACTCTTGCTCGGGCGCGGCCAAGGGCTCATCGCGGCGCGCATAGACGTTGTAGTGCGACAGGTCGGGAGCCGGGACCGGGTCCCAGGTGAGGCGGACAGCGCCGTCCCGGATGTCCTTCACCTGGAGGCCCGTGACGGCCGGCGGCGGCTGTCGGTCCTCGGGGCGCGGGCCCTCGGGCGTGAAGTCTGGGTCCGTGGCGAGGCAGAGGAGGTCGAGCTGGGCGGCGGCGTCCTGCGTGGAGAGGGTGAGGACCTGGCGACCGGCCTTCAAGGGGACGGGCGAGTTGGAGGCGCGCACCCATTGCCAGTCGGGGGTCGTCACTTCCCCCTCGCAGGGAGGAAGGCCGGGCAGGCCGTGGGCGAGGAGCCAGCGGGCGGGAGGTGTGCCCGCGCCGGTGCGGACCTGCGGTCCGCCGACAGACGAGGGCGTCTGTCCCACTGTGGAACGCCGCACCCGGAGCCAGACGTGATAAGAGGCGTCGGCCGGAAGGTTGATCGTGAGCGGCGCGGAGCCAGCCTCGGCCTGCGGCGTTCGGTAGAGGTAGTACCAGTTGGAGGCGCCGAGGCGGTCGCGGCCACGTGAGAGGCCGGGCTTGTCGCCGGAGGCGAGATCAACGAGGGCGTCCTCAGCCTCCTGGTAGACGAGGAGCGGGGCATCGAGGTTGGCGGGCAGGTTAACCCCGACGCGGGCTGCCTCCTGCGAGTACCCGCTCTCCAGGCCGGAGTGCTCCAGCGAGGTGGCGACGTAGTAGTACGCGTGGCCCGGCGCGGCGGTCTCGTCGCGGTAGGTCGTGCCTGTAACGGGCTCGGGCGTGAGCAGCGTGTAGCCATCTCCGCTGCGGTCGCTGCGGTAGATGAGGTAGCCCTTGATCTCCTTGTGATGGGGTGGAAGCGCCCAGCGCAAGACGACAGCATCGCCGAGAGCCTGCCAGGTGAGGTCGCGGGGCGGCTGCGGGCGGGCCATGACCGCGATGTAGTTCTTGGGCACCCCGGTCATGCTGGACTCGTAGTGCACCTTGGTGGCGTCGCGGCTGAGCGTGGAGAAGTTGCCGCCGTAGTAGTAGGCGTTGTAACGCTGCTTGAGGTCGGCGATGGGCTGCCAGGCGCCGTCGGTGAAGACCTGACTCAGGGTGTTCGCGTTCTCGGGTCGGTCGTAGTTGGTTCGATAGGGCCGGACGCAAGTGACGAAGAAGCGCGGGTCGCGGAACCAGCAGACGTGATAGCAGGAGCCGTTAGAGCTGATACCGACATCGTGGCGGTCGCCGTTGTCGCGGGCGCGATAGAGGGAGGGGCTGCCATCCCAGCAGATGTACTCACCGTCAGGCGAGTAACTGACATGGCCGTGGCTGCATGAGGGGTAGAGGCGGTAGAGATCGAAGAGTTCATCGAGGTCCTTGGTCTCAGGCGGCTTCGCGAAATCAGGGAACTTGACGCGGCCGCTGGCGAAGGTTTTCAAGTACTCGGTCTCGCCGGAGATGGGGGCGATGATGCGCTCGGTCTCGCCCGTGTCGGTGTACACGCGGACGCCGGTGAGGATGCGGAACAGCGGGCCCTTGTCGGTCTCCGTCGCCGCGTAGAGGTTCTCCAGGCGCGTTGCGCCGTCGGGGCTGAGCATATAGCCGTAGCAGTCGAGGACCTTGACGTAGGGCGGCCGTTCTCCGGCTGGCTCGTAGGGGACCCAGATACCGCCATCCCAGTCAGTGACGAAGACCGAGCGGTTGTCCTTGGTCAGGCCGTAGGAGCGTTCGGGGCCGACCGGCTCCCAGGTGGCGAGCTCAGTGACCTCGCCCGTGCGGAAGTTGACCTTCTCGACCTTGCCGCGTGAGTGCACGTAGTAGAGATCCGGGTTCTGCAAGTCCCAGAGCGGCATGCCGCCGGTGGGCATGGGGGTGAGGCGGGAGAAGTCAGAATTGCACAGCCAGGGCCGCTTGCTCTCCTCGCCCGCCATGCGAGAGCCGGGGAGCATCAGCGCCGAGCAGTCCGCATTCCAGCCGGGCCAGATGGAGGCGGTGACCACGTACTCGCGGCAGGGGGAGTTGTCGAGCAGCCACAGATCGGCGCCGAACTTGCGGTCCTTGAACATGACGCGGTAGGTGAGCAGGTGGTCCTTGCGCCAGAAGAGGTCCCAGGGCTTGTGCCCGGCGCGCTCGCAGAGGGCTGCAAGCCCGTGGATCGGGTCGGGGTCAGGCGACCAGTCGGGTGGGAAGTACTTGCGCATGACGGCCTCCGGGTGGTAGAGGATTCGTCTGAGGACAGCGTTGTCATAGAGCACGGTCCCGGCCGCGGCCGCCGGGGCGGACAGGCCGACGTGGACCTCGCTGGCGCCCTCGGGCACCACGAAGGCGAAGCCCTGGCGGGTGAACTGGTCGGGGCTGGGCTTGCGGCCCTCGGACATCTTCACGGACTGGCCCTCAACGATGGCGGTGGCGCGGACGTTCACCTGGGGCATAGTGCCCTTCACCATGATGGAGAACTCGTAGGTGCCGCCGGGCTGGAGCCGGTAGCCGTGGTTCCAGACCTGAGGCCACCAGAGCGCGGTGCCTAGCTTCTTGAAGAGCAGCGCGCGCTGGCCCGGCGGGAGGCCGCCCTCGACCGTGTGGACTTCGCCCTGGGGCTTGTTGTCAACCTCCGCGCTGGTGAGGGTCACGCTCCACGGCTGGGGGGCGCCGGGGCCCAGTTCGCCGCCCTCAAAGCCGGGGTTGCGCAGCAGGTTCATGGTGTCAAAGTAAAGGCCCGCGTCAATGTCGCGGGTGTGAAAGCCACGGGAGGGGTTGGGCGGCCACATCATGGGGCCGCCCTCGCCGCCATCTCGGCCGAGCTTGAAGCGCCACAGATCGCCCGGCTTCGCAGGCTCGGCGCCGAGGGCGGCGAACGGAATCGCGAACTCGGCGGTCCAGCCCTCTTCAGTCGCGGCAGTCGCGGCCTGCCATGCACCGTTCCAGGCCTCGTTGCGCGGCGTCACGTCGTCGGGCGCGCGCCGGGAGTCGAAGATGTTGCCGGCGCGATCCACCAGCAGGTGGAAGTAGTCGTCCGTGTCGGGCGTGGGGTCAAGGAAGAGCTCGAGGTGATCGTTGCGCCAGATGCGGCCATCATCGCGCCGCATCTCGCCCAGCGGCTCGGCGTCTTCGGCGTGGCAGGTCACCGCAAGATACAGAGCCGTGTCATCGTGAAGGACCTTGAAAACGGTCCGGTCCGTATCAGGGACGATGAGGGCGCCGAGGGTGACCAACGGGCCCAAGCTAGCCGCGTCCTGCCAGGCGGCCTCCACGGGCTTGCCGTCAACGGTGATGGCGGCCTCCGTGGGCGGGCAGATGAGGTCGGCCTGGTCGGCGGCAAGGGGCAAGGCGATGACGAGTCCAACCGCCAGGATCAGCAAGCGAGGACTGGCGAGATGACGCATCGAAATCAGCTCCTCGGTGCGGACGAAGGGCAGCGGAGGCAGGGCCTGATGTCTCCCGGCGCGACCGCGTTGTTGACCTGCGTGGAGGTTCGTGCCGGCAGGCGCCACCACCTGCCAAGGCGTGCGGCAGACGGGGGCGTCTGCCGGCACAATAGGATGGCGGACCAAGCGCCGATGAACCCCAGGGGCGGGGCCACGTCTGAAAGGTACGCGTGTGTGAGGGCAACAGCGCGCCGTGATGAGAGGAGAGCCGATGATGAGAAGCTGCAAGGGCGGTTCAGTTGCCGCGAAGCTCGTGACGGCCATCGCCTTCGTGGGGCTGACCGCGGGCTGCGCGTCCCGGGCGGTCGCCGATGACGAAGAGCTGGCGTACAAACTCGCGCCCGGGCCCTACCAGGTCATCACCATCGAGGCGAGCCACCTCTACGACGCGCAGCGGGACAAGGACCTCGTCATCAGGATGTACGTTCCCGACGCAGCCGAGGAGTTCCCGGTCATCATCTTCTCCCACGGCGCGGGCGGCTCGAAGGATGGCTACCGGGAGCTGGGAGAGCACTGGGCGAGCCATGGCTACGTCTGCATCCACCCGACCCACGCGG
>JALGVE010000147.1 GCA_029820045.1 Candidatus Zipacnadia bacterium
AGGTTGTTCTTGATCTCGTTGAAGTCACCCTTGTACTCATCCGTGATCTTCTCCGGGATGTCACCCTTGGAGATGCGGTCCACGTACTCGGCGGCGACGTTCAAGGGGCCGATCACCGCATCCAGCGTGTCATTGACACCCTGGACGATCCTTTGGTAATTCCCCTCGAACTTGTCCACGTCGGCCCGCGCGGCGAGCTTGCCTTCGACGGCGGCCTGCACTAGATCACCGAGCTCTGTCGTGACCTCCATCTCCTTGCTGATGTCAACTACGTACTCGAGACCGCCGATGACGTTGCCATCGGCGTCCTTCAGAGGCAACCCCGTGCACCGAATCGGCAGCTCACCCGAGGGCAGCTTTGCCACCGTGTCGTCGGTGAAGATGCTGTTCTGCTGCATCGCCTTCGCCACCTGACAGTCGGCCGTGTTGCAGTGCGCGGTGTTGAAGAGGCTAGAGCACTTCTGCCCCACACACGCCTCCGGCGTCCTGCCCACCGCCGCGGCCCCGGCATTGTTCATGTAGATGACGTTGAATTCCCGGTCCACCGCCATCACCGGGGTGGGGACATTGCCGAGTATCTCCTCACAACTCACTTCGCTCCCGGATTGTCCCGCCTTCGCGGCCGCTGTCTTCACGGCCGCGGCCTTCTTGGTCCTCGTCGTTGCCATGTCCGTCGTCTCCTCTTGCCAATCGAGATTGTTGTATCATCGAGCGTGTTGCAGGACTCCAACACGGCTCGGCCCGCTACACGCGCTGAAACACCTGGCCATCTCCTACCACCCGATGGAACCAGGGCGTTGACTCCGGAGGCATCTTCTGTGTCTGCTCTGTAACGAAGAACCCGCCCTCGTCCAGCACGCTGTGAAACATCTTCAGCACGGCCACTACCTGCTCGCGCGTTAGATGGAGAAGCACGTTCTTGCAGAGGATCAGGCATAGCCCCTCGCGGATCGGCTGCAGTGAGGTAAGATCGTGGTGTTGGAAGGACACTGCTTGCTTGAGGGGCTCTGCAATCATGTAGTGGTCGGGCTCCTCTGCCGGCACGAAGTACTTGTCCAGTAGTGCGCGCGGTATTCGCCTCACCTCCTCCTCCCGGTACAGCCCGCGGCTGATGATCGCCCCGAAGCTGGGGTTAATGTCGGTGGCGTGGATCTGCAGATTCCGAAAGAGGAACTCGCCCATGTTCTCGCGGAAGATGATGGCCAGCGAGTAGGGCTCGGCGCCGGTGGCGCAGCCTGCATCCCACACACTGAGGTATCTCCGGCTCTTGAGCTCCGGTATGACGTGTTGCTCGATCAAGCGCAGTGTGTACATGTCCCTGAAGAAGTAGGTAAACGCCATCCCCGAGCCCCCACAGCACGCCCGCGGTTGCAGAGAGTCGTGTCGCGCGCGTTCGCTGATTCAGTCCAGTCGGTCCTATACCGGCGCCGCCGCCGGCATCTCCGCTGGTACCTCTACCTCCCCCGCACTGATGTCCGCGAGTTCATCGGACTCGCTCTCCGTAAGGATGCTCTCCAGATTGAGGAGTATGATCAGCCGCTCGTCCATCTTCGCTACTCCGCGGAGGTAGTGCGAGTCCGCAGTGGTCACCAGCGAAGACGGTGGCTCGATGGCGTCGGTCGGGAGCGATGCTGTCTCCGTGACTGCGTCCACGATGATGCCCATCAGTCCCGACTTCGTCTCGGTCACCACGATGCGCGACGCCTTGCTCTCCTCGAATGTCCCCAGCCCAAACCGCTTCCGCAGGTCTATCACCGGCACGATGCTCCCCCGCAGATTGATCACGCCCTCCACGAACACCGGAGCGCGTGGCACGTGCGTGATCCGCTGCATCCGTATGATCGTGTTCACCGCGCCGATGTCCACGCCGTACGACTCGCCGGCGAGCTCGAACACGACCAGCTGCTCCTCTTCGACTCCGCTAGTTACCTCCTGGGCAATGGCCATTGGCATATCCTCTCTCTCTAGGGCTCACGACCCGCGGTCTCACCGCGTGGGTCGCGCGGTTCCCGACACCGCTGGGCCCCGAAGTCGCTCTCGCTGAGCATCAGTCTTGATGTCGGGCGGAAGCGGCCGAGGCTTTAGCGCTGGGTGGGTTGGGGGCGCATCCGCGGCAGCGTCAACGCGGCATCACAGGCCAGGGCATGGCGCCGCCGGGCCGGCGGATGGAGAGATTCGCGCGTGACTGAGCAGGTCACGTCTCGGAGGGCGCCCGCCGCCTCGTATGCTCTGGGACTGACGGCCTCAGCAATCACCCTCCGACAGCGCCCGATGGAGCGCGGTCGCGGCGAGGATGAACCAGGAGCAGTTCGGGACCCACGTCTCGTTTGTCCACCAATCAGCGTCTGCCCCGCGCCAGCCTGCTTCCTCGCGCGAGGAGCGTATGTCGAGATAGGGGAAGTCCCACGGGTAGGTGGCGCCCGAGTGGGGAGGCCGGGGAGCGCCCATGGAAACGAAGCCGTTCACCACGCCTCCCGGCTGCTCTCCCGTCCGGTGCTCGTCCGAGAAGGAGAGCCCCGTGTGGTAGATGCCGAGCTGCTTGGACCCCACGCCGCATACCATGCTCGTGCACCTGGGGTTTCGGCCGAGCACCCACTGCATCTGTCTTTCTGCGAGCGCCATCAGCTCCGGCCGGCTGAGCTCGCGGGCGGCTCGACAGGCCGCTACTGAGAGAGAGAGCAGCGCGCAGTTGTAGCCGTGGAACATGTTGACGAAGTTCGCCGGATCGGGAGCGAACGTCCACTCCATCATCTGGCCGTAGGGGGTGCGTTCGCAGAGCGATGCCGCCAGGTCCATGGCGCGGTCGAGCGCCTGTCTGGCGGCCTCCGCCTGCGAGGCGTCGGGGTACAGCTCGAGGTAATCCAGCAGCGCGTGCAGGTAGGTGAACGGCGCGGGGATATAGTCGATGCCGCAGGCCTCGTGCGAGATGGCATAACCCCTCTTCTGCGGCGCTAGGTCCGAGAGCTTGGCGCGTTTCTCCTTCGCCACTCCCAGCACTTGCTCGCGATAGTCGCTGCATTCTCTCGGGAAGGGGAAGACGCCCTCGGGTTTCTGCTGAGCGATTATCCGCGAGATCCGCGCTTCGAGGTCATCACGTAGATCGCGCCGCGGCTCGTGGCGAAGCAGGGACATGTCTAGGAGAGCGAAGGCTGCATGCCAACGGAGGTGCTCGGCGTCGGGCGGCTCCGCTTCGTGGTGGTTTCGCCAAGTCGTGAAGGCAGTATCCAGGCAGCGCGTCCCCAGCTCGTCGCCATAGTCTCTGAGGGCGAGCGACAGATCGGCAAGCGAGCTTGCCACAAGGGCCGAGGTGAAGGCCGGACCGTAGGTGGGTATGTCGCAGATGCGTTCGTGCGGCGGAGGAAGCGCGCGTTCATCCCCGGTGTTGCGGATGTTATCGGTCTCCTGATGAGCGGGGACGTTGACCCATCCGAAGCGAGAGACAACGCCCAACGGGAAGAGGCCGTCCTCGCTCGCCGTCTTGAGGAGAAACCGGGCCTCCCAGCAAGCCTCGGCGAGGGGATCGGGGAGGGCCTCACCCAGCCGGTGGTGTTCGCTCGTCTGGATTCCCTGGAGACGGGCCAACGCCCACAGCGCGAGGTAGGACCAGCAGATGTACTTGTGGTTGTCTCCCGCGTCGTGCCAGCCTCCCGTAAGGTCGGCCTCCCCCGTGATCGTCCACTCACCGCCGGGCCCGAGCGGGCGATCGCGGCTGTGTCCCAGCAGCGCATCGTCGAGGTGGCAGGCCTTATGCCAGCCCGGGACCTCCACCCCGCAGCGCTGTGTGTGGTACCAGGTGAGGGTTAGATTGGGCAAGTCAAGGTAGAGGTCGCTGTCGATCTCGAATGGCGCCGACTCCGTTGTGCGGCCGTCGTCGAAGGTGACGCGCAGCCGGTGGGTTCCCGGCTCCCTCATTTGCGTGAAATCGGCCTGCCAGCACTCGCGCCCCCAGACGTACTCGCCCCAGCGCCGAAGGCTCCCGGAGAACACAACGCGGTCGCCGGCGAGCACGTCGAATTCCCCCGCGGCGGCTTCTTCCCGCACTGTGACTATCGCCACCTTGGCGCTGTTCGGATGGTATCCCGCGGAGAGCGCAATCTCGACGGGCACGGCCCCAAGCCCATCGAGGTACGGGTAGTCGAACGCAGTCTCCTCGTCGCCCGCGGACTCCAGCACCACCTGGACTCGGTTTGCCGTACAGGGGCTTGCCCTGCCGACAGTCACCCGCTTCCAGTCTTCTGTCCG
>JALGVE010000148.1 GCA_029820045.1 Candidatus Zipacnadia bacterium
TGTCCTCCCGGCGACAGACGAGGCGTCTGTCCTCCCGGCGACAGACGAGGCGTCTGTCCTCCCGGCGACAGACGAGGCGTCTGTCCTCCCGGCGACAGACGAGGCGTCTGTCCTACTAACGGCGGGTCAGTCCGTGCAGATGACGCGGCGGCCGTCGTGGAGGGCGATGACGGAGGCGTCCGGCCCCAGCCGCTCCTCGGCCATCGCGAGGGCCGTCGGCAGGTCAGGAGCAGTGTCGGCGAAGGTGTCCGCAAGCTCATCGGCTAGCTCTGAGATGACGATGAGCTGGGCGCCTTTGTCGTGGACCACCGACGAGAACAGGAAGCCCGTCGAGCACGGGGCCCACTCCCACTCAACCTGACCCTCGCTCAGGCGGCGGCGCATCTCTTCGATGATGGCCTGCGGCTCCTCGCCCACCAGCAAGCGACGGAAGGGCGCCTCGCCACCCCAGCCGTCCTCGCACTCTCCGACCAGGATGACCGCGCCGCCCTCCTTCACGCACTCCAGCGCCGGAACGAGCGTCTTCTTCGCCTGCACCAGGTCAATGTCGTAGGGATAGCCGCCGGAGGTGCAGATGACGATGTCTGCCTTCTGTGCGACCTGGTGCTCGTAGATGGAGCGACAGTGCTGGGCGCCTCGGCGGTGGGCCTCGGCGAGGTCGCCGGCATGGATGGAGGCGAAGCTGTCATCCGGGTTGACCACGGCGTCGCAGATGAAGTCAACGCCGACGGCCTGAGCCGCCTGCAACATATCCTCGTGCACCGGGTTGCCGTCGAGCACGCCAAGCTTGCGTCCCTCGGTGAGGATCAGGAAGTGGTTGTGCGTGATCGAGCGGTAGGAGGAGACGCCCGGCAGGATCATCTTGCGCCCGCCCGAGAAGCCCGCGATATACGAGGGCTCGATGAAGCCGACCACGATCTTCTTGTTGAAGCCCTCGAGCAGAGGGGTAACCTCGATGGGCGTGCCTCGGGAGGTGACGCCCAGCTCCTGCTGGGGGCCGCGCGAGTCGGGCTGAAGGACATCCGCAGTGCCGATGAAGTCCGTCAGCTCGGCGTCAGTCATGGGGCGGTGGTTGCCAAGCCCTATTATGATCTCGTAGCTTGCGCCTAGCTCCTCGATGCGCTCGGCGAGGGGCCAGAGTAGGGGGGAGGGGTTGGGTCGCGTGAAGTCCACCGTCATGAGCGCCACGCGATCGCCGGGGCTGATGACCTCATCGAGAGCAGGGCCCACCGGATTCGCCAGCGCATCAGAGAGTGCCACATCCAGGTCCTGAATGCCCTCGGGGCTGGGAAGGGCGATTTCCTCGAGCACGCGCTCATCCGCGACCTCGACGGACAGTTGATCACGACCATAGGCAAAGGAGAGGTCCATCTGATTCAGCCTTTCGGTTAACCGTGGCGGCCCGGGAGGTCCCTCAACGGTGACCAGCCTGGGCCGGGTTCGGGCTCTGTCCCGCTTCTCCCTTCGCCGGGGCTACGGGGGACAAGTCACGGGACGCCGCGCCCCTCCTTACACCCCACCACCCGATTGCCCGATGCGCTCGAGAAGCTCCTGCATGGTCACGACCGGTATGTCGTGCTCGCGGGCGAACTGAGCGATCTCTTCGCCCGCCGCCATGCGCCCGCTTGGCTCCATGAGTTCGCAGATGGTGACGGCGGGCTGCAGGCCGGCCAGCCCTGCAAGCGTGACCGCTCCCTCCGTGTGTCCGCGGCGCTTGGCGAGCCCGCCCTCAACCGCCGCCAGGGGGAAGATGTGGCCGGGACGAGAGAAGTCCTCGGGGCGGCAGGCGGGGTCCGCGAGCAGGCGCAGCGTGAGCGCGCGCTCGAAGGCCGAGGCGCCGGTGGTGATGCCTCGCGCCGCGTCCACCGGGACCGTGAAGTGAGGGTAGTTCTTGCCCACGTACGCCGGCTCAATGAGGGGTATCTCGAGAGCGCGGAGTCTGCTCTCAGGCAGGGCCACGGCGATGAGGCCCCGGGCGTGGGTGGCAAGGAAGTTGACCTTCTCACCTGTAGCGTGCTCCGCTGCCAGGAGGACATCGCCTTCGTTCTCACGGTCCGGCGCGTCCACCAAGATAACGAAGCCGCCTGAGGCGAGGCTTTCAATTGCGTGGTCCAAGTCCAAGGGAAGTCCCTCCGACATCCGACATCCGACATCCGACAAACCGACAACCGACATCTGACTGACGGCAACGGCGTCGGGCTGGGAGGCGCGACCTACCAAGACCATGAGCCCATTGCTGACTGCCGGCGGCTCACAGCTTCGCCAACTCGACTTGCTTCTCTTCGATGTCTACCACGGCGTAGTGGCCGCTCTTGAGTGCGCCGGGGTTGACGACCAGAGTGTCGCCGAGCACTTCGGAACCGTAGGCGTCATGCGCGTGGCCGCAGACGGCCAGGACCGGGCGCCAGGTGTTGATGAGTTCGTTGACCACCTGGCAGCCCTTGTGCCCGCCCTTGTCGCGGTCCACCACCTCGCCTACCGGCGGCGTGTGCAGGACCATGATGCGCGGGCCCTCGACGTGCTCGAAGAGCTGGAAGCAGTGGTTGGCCTCCCAGCGCGGATACTGCAGGACGAAGTACTCCTCGCGGTCGGCCTCGGTGATCTCGCCGCCGAGGCCGCAGATGACGTGCTCCCCCATGCGGGCCAGCGAGCGGTGAACGACCTCAACCGGCGAGTCCTTGCCTTCGTCGGCGAGAGCTGCCGTGAGATAGCGGCCCTCGGGGGCGTCCATGTTGCCGGGCACCGCGAAGATCCTGAAGGGCGCTGAGCGCAGGGCCTGACAGAACTCTGCGTAGAGGGCGTAGTCCTCAGCGCGCTCAGTCTGGATCGCGGGAGTGTACGGGTCAGGATCGCGCTGCTCGCGCTTGGCCGACAGCCACTCCTCGCCGCGGGCGCTGCCCCGCACTACATCGCCGCAGAAGAGGGCGAAATCGCAACTCAACTCGGGCATCTTGCGCACGAGCTGCTGCAGCAGGCCGAGTTCACCATGGACGTCGCTGAAGACTAGTGCGCGCATGAGTTTCACTCTCCCGAGGCAACGACCGCGCTCAGGCGGTCAGCCTTACTCTGAGCAGGTCCGGGCACTGCAAGCTGCAGGCCGACCAGGGTGATGAAGATGCCCGCCACCTGCACCAGAGTCGGCTTCTCACCAAGCAGGAAGTAGGCCGCCAGGGTAGCGATGACCGGGACGCAGTACTGAAAGAGCATGGTGCGCGAGGAGCCGAGGACCGCAACGCCGCGATACCAGGTCACGAAGCCGTAGACGCCGGCGAGCAGGGCGAAGTAGAAGAAGCACATCCACGTGAGGGGCGCGAGATGAGCCCAGTCAACGGCGAGGGCCTCGCGGGCCCCGAGCGGGATGAGCAGGAAAGCGCCGATAAGATGGATGTACGCGGTGACCTTGAGCGGCGAGTAGACCTTAAGCAGCGGCTTGGAGAAGATGGCGTAGCAGGCCCACAGGATGGCGGCCAGGGCCATGATGCCCAGGCCCGCCAGATGGTGCTCCGGCGCCTGCCGCGCCTCCAGGCCGCCGAGGATGACGCAGGCGATGCCGCTGAAGCCAACGAGAGTGCCCAGCCCGCGCCGCCAGGTGAGCGCCTCCCAGCCGAGGGCGGCGGTGATGAGCATGGTCCAGATGGGGGCCGTTGAGATGAGCAGGGAAGACTCGGCGGTAAGGGTGTACATGACGCCGGCGGCGAAGCATATCTGGTAGATACCGACGGCCACCAGCGCAAAAAGGATGAAGTAGCGTAAGTGCTTGCGCTGGATGCTGAGGTCGCGCTCGAACAGCCAGAGCGTCAAGAACAGGGCCCAGACCATCACTAGATAGCGGCTGGAAAGAAGGCCCAGCACCGTAAAATCGCGAAATAGGACCTTGAGCGAGATGAAGTTGAAGCCCCAGGTCAGCGGCACGGTGGCGAGCCACAGGTAGATCCACGCGGAGACGCGAGGCTGGGCCTCTGCCGTCGGGGCAGTAACTGCGGCAAGCCGAGTTGGGGCGGTCTTGACTGCCATGGCGATCAGCGGCCATCGGGCGACATGCGGGTAAAGCGGCGCACGTTCAGGGGTGCGAGGCAGCATTATACGCACCGCCCTAGCGCAAGTCAAACGGCCCTCGAAGGCAAGGCAGCACCACAATTCGTGTGCGCGGTTTGTAGTAGGGTAGGGGAGGTCGTATAATCCCGGTGGAGGCAGCAGACTTCGCAGTAGGAGATGAAGCCATGGTGAAGCAGAGG
>JALGVE010000149.1 GCA_029820045.1 Candidatus Zipacnadia bacterium
GCCTCGTGCGCTTCTGCAGCCGCAGAAGCGCCCTCGGGCGGCCCCTCCACATGGCAACGACATCGCTCCCCTACGCAGCCACCTGCATTTCTGGAAAGTGACGCCCCCGTCTGCGCAGACTGAATGCCGTTGTCGTGAGGCTTCGCCCAACGGTCCAGCCCGCCTTGGCAGCTGATCGCGCCCAGGGGCGCGATGCCGCCGTGACGGGGCGGGATGCCGCCGTGACCGGCCGGAATGCCGCCGTGACGGAGGGGCCGCCCGAAGACGCCGAAGTCCCGCGCAAGCGGGGCGAAGGCGTCTGAGGCCGGCCCGCGTCTGCCACCAGGTAGCAGCTCCGACGCTACCCTGCCACATGGCAACAACATCGCTCCCCTACGCAGCCACCTGCATTTCTGGAAAGTGACGCCCCCGTCTGCCCAGACTGAATGCGGTTGTCGTGAGGCTTCGCCCAATGGCTAAACGACCGACCTCGAACTGCCAGTTCCCGCGTTTCGTCAGTTCGAGGGAGGAAGGGGGATCGTCGCTGCCGTTCGCCGTCAATCGTTCTCTGCGTCTCTGCGCTTTCCCTTGTGCTTGCCGTTCGTCGTTGCCGATTCCCGGCCGTCACATCGCCCGCTCGTACACGCGCATGATGTCCGCCAGCGTGATCTCCCGAGGATTCACCTTCACGTGCGCGCTGGGCATGGCGTCCTCGGCCATGCGCGGGATCGCCGAGGCCTCGACGCCCACCTCGGCCATCCTCCTCGGCGCGTCAATATCCGTCGCCAGCCTCTCGACCGCCTGCACGGCCCTCAGTGCCGCCTCTTCCTCCGGCAGACCCTCCACGGACTCGCCCATGAGCCGCGCTATCTCCGCGAAGCCCGCCGGGTCCGCGGTGTAGTTGAACCTCATCCCGTGCGGCAGCAGGATGGTGTTGGCGATGCCATGCGGCACGTGAAAGAGCGCTGACAGCGGCAGCGCCATGGCGTGCACGATCCCCAGCCGCGTCTTCGAGAAGGCCAGGCCCGCTATCATCGCCGCCCGCTGCATCCCCTGCTGCGCGTTCAGGTCCTCGGGGTTGCCCACCACCGTTCGCAGGTGTTGCGCGATGCCTCGGATACTCTCGGCCGACCGCTTGCGCGTCTCCGTCGTCGCCTGCTTGCTCACGTATGATTCGATCGCGTGGGTGAGGGCATCCATGCCTGCGCCGACGCGCACCTGGCGCGGCGCGCTCACCAGCAGGTTCGCATCGAGGATCGCGCAGCGTGCGTAGAGCTTCTCATGGCTAAGCACCAGCTTGCGCTCGGTCTCCGTGTAGGTCATGACCGCGAAGGGTGTTACCTCGGAGGCGGTGCCGGCGGTCGTGGGCACGCAGATGACCGGCAGCGGCTCGTGCGCGATCTCGGTCGGCTCGCCTGGGTGGTCCTGGGCGACGACCCATCCCTCCTCGCCGATCTCGGCGGCGATGGCCTTGCCGGCGTCCATGCTCGACCCGCCGCCCACGGCGATGACGGCCTCGGCCCCGGCCTCGCGACCTACCGCGCCGCCGCGCCTCACGGTCGCGTCCGACGGGTCCGGCTCGACCTCATCGAAGATGGTGATGTCTATGCAGCCCCGGCAGGCATCCACGTACTCGCGCACTGCATCGAGCTTCCCCACGCTCTGCCCGCACACGAGCAGGGCCCTGGTCACGCCCATGCCGGCGAGGCACGCTTTGCTGCTCTCCAGCGCCCCCGGGCCCGAGACGACACGCACCGGAACCTCGTCGAAGCATTCCGTCTTGATGGTTTCGCTCAACTCAGCGCCTCCCTGTTCACGGGTCCAACGAGACTGCCTACCTCGCCGCCTACCGCCTCCTCAGCACTTCGCCGCTCGGCCGCTTGCACCTCCCGCAAGTCCAACGCGTCCCCCTTCCAGGAGGCGCGACATCCCTCTGACGAGGCCCCCCAGGAGCCATCCCCTTCGAGGGGCGCGACATTCCTGTCGCGGGGTCCCCCGGGAACCATCCCCTTCGAGGGGCCACGACATTCTTGCCGCGCGAGGCCCCCCCGGAACCATCCCCTTCGAGGGGCCACGACATTCCTGTCGCGCGGTCCCTCGGGAGCCATCCCCTTCGAGGGGGCGCGACATTCCTGTTGCGCGGTCCCTCGGGAGCCATCCCCTCTGAGGGGGCGCGACATTCCTGTCGCGCGGTCCCTCGGGAACCATCCCCTCTGAGGGGGCGCGACATTCCTGTCGCGCGGTCCCCCGGGAACCATCCCCTCTGAGGGGGCGCGACATTCCTGTCGCGCGAGGCTGTTATTGCAAACGACCGCCGACCCACCTGCGCTGAAGCTACGGCGGCCAGGCGAGAATGTCGGCGCCCCTCAAGAACAGCGACAGGTACGAACTCCCAGGCAGAAGCCCAGGCCCTTGCCGTTCTCCCCTCTCCCGAGCCGCCATTGCGAGGGAGAGGGGCCGGGGGTGAGGCGGCCGTTCGCCGTTATTCCGAGGCCCGAACGCGCCTCACCTTGTAGCGGTACTCCGCTCGCAGCCTGCTGATGGACACCTCCTGCGGGGCGCAGTTGTGAATGAACCACCCGAACTCCGTCCGCCCGTATCTCGCCTGCCGCCAGCTTTTCAGCTTCACGAAATCGTAGACGTATCCGTCCGCGCCGATGACTCCGACATGCCCGATGGACTCCTCCCTTGGCGGGTACCACGGAGAGTGCCGCACGCCTATCACGTCCCCGGGCTGCACCGCGTCAATGTCGCTTAGCCACCGCGTGCGGAACAGCCGCCTTGGGACTGACCCTCCCGCTCCGCACAGCGCATGGTGCTCGGAGTTCCGCTCAAACCTCGCCCCCGCCCCCAGCGCATGGTCAACGATGCATCCCACGAAGTCCGAGCAGTCGTTCTCATGCAGCACGAACTTGCCCATCGGCTCGCTCTTGTGGAAGGCCACCGCGGTCCGCGCGATGGCCCAGTTCAGGGGCTTTTCGTCGGGGTGATGTTTGAGGAAGTGCTCTCTGGCCCAGCGTTCGTATTCCTCGGGGCTCATGGGGGACATGCTCACGCGTGGCCTCTGCATCCCTATCGGCTCGAACCCGCTCCACAGCACGACCGCACCCGCGATCAGCACCGCGAGGATAGCCAGCGCGGCCGGCGCGAACTCGAGCGCCTTCCAGCCTGAGCGAGACGTCGCAGACACGTGCCTTGACCGGCGATCTGCCATCGGACCTCCTGGCCCCTGGGAGGGTGCGGACTGGGAGTATCAGGAAGCGGTGGTCGCGCACACCTTGCGCCTATCCGGCCGCCTCACTGTCGTTCTCCCCTTGATGGGTGCGGACTGGGAGTATCAGGAAGCGGTGATCGCGCAGACCTTGCGCCTATCCGGCCGCCTCACTGTCGTTCTCCCCCTCTCCCAAGCGCCCCGAAGGCAGCGCGCGGGAGAGGGGGCCGGGGGGTGAGGGGGCGCCGTTGGTCGTTCCCCGCATCCCGCCTCTCGCCTCCAGCCTCCGCCGTACGGGGCGACGCCGTTGGTCATTGCTCCTTGCCCCCGTCATCTCCTATCCAGCCTCACCGCGCCTTCCCCGCACCTTACCAGCGCATCGGAGACCAGGTAGTCCTTCGCCCCTTGCTCGTCCTTGAGGTAGGCGTCCCAGAAGGCGGTGCTGGCGATCTTGACGTAGTTCGTGATGCGCGCCTGTTCGGCCCAGTCCACCTCCTCGCCGCCGAGCCTCAGCAGCAGCGCCCCCAGCCGCCCACAGAACGAGAAGTGATTCGCCCCCTCGATGAACACGCAGTACTTGTCCCCCGCGGGCACGCGCTGGAATGGCGTCATCCGCCACTCCGGGGGTTGCCCGAGCGCGCCTTTGTCCTCCGAGCCGCTCATGATCATCATGGGCAGCGTCATCGCCTCCCACGAGTTCTCATGCAGGCCCATCTGCCCGACGCCCTGCGGCGACAGCGGCAGGATGGCCTTGACCCGCCCGTCCCGGTAGCTGATGACCTGGTCGCTGCCGGGCACGATGATGGTCGCCCCGCCGATGATCTGCGAGGTGTACGCCCCGAACGAGTGCCCGCCGAGGCCGATGCGCTCGTAGTCCATCTTGCCGCGCACCTCGGGCGTCATCTTCTCGATCTCGCCAAGCGAGTCAATGATGAAGGATATGTCAGCGGCTCGGTTGTTCCAGCCCTCGGGGTCGGTGAGCGCCTGGTGGACCATCTCGCGCACGGGCCCCTCTCGCCAACGCAGCCCGCGCGCCTGCAACGAGTCCGCGTGGGTCGGGTGGATGCAGACGTAGCCATGGCTCGCCCAGTGCTCTCCCAGCTCCCGGTAGCCATCCTTCGAGCCGCCCGCGCCGTGGGAGAAGATGATGACCGGGAACTGCGCCGTGGGAGAAGATGATGACCGGGAACTTCTCGGTCGCGTCCGGCACGTACATCTTGATGACGAGGTCCTTGTCCCGCTGCGCGTCGTAGAGGTGGCTCTCCTCGATGGTGATGACCTGGTAGGGCCCGGGCGCGAGCTTGTACGCCAGCTTTTCGTCATCGCCGACCGCCCGCAGCGTGCAGCCCGCGGTCAGCCCCACGAAGGCGATGGCCGTCACGAGCTTCGCGGCAACTGAACCGCCCTTGCAGCTTCTCATC